>CAZZYE010000465.1:0-6401 GCA_964658145.1 uncultured Stigonema sp. | reverse complement strand
CTCATCTCCCCCATTCCTGCTGCCTTGGGCAATAGCAGCGCGAATTTCATACAATTCGCCACTGCGTAACCAGTGATGAAATTCAGATAAAAGTTTTGCTTCTGCTTGCACTAATTTGGCGTGCAAATCAACTGGGGGAGGAGCAATACTACCAGTTTCTGCTACTTTTCCCCGTAATGCTTTTTTGTAAAAACTCAGATAAATTTGCTGCCATTCCTGGTAGAGAACAGTGAGATTCTGAGGATAGGGAAGTGTGACATTAAGGTGCTGCCCTTTACCCCAAGATAAGTCAAATACACAAACTTGTTCGATTCGTTGAACTTTAAGGTGGAAAGCAGAAACGTTCATAGTCAATAGTTCCCTTGTCCCTTTCCATATCTTCCCATCTTCTGATTATTGTGTTTCACCAATTAACGTGAACGCTGCCCAATCTATGGGGTTGGGGTGTCGTTTCATCGTGTTCAGCATGGCGCTTCGCAAGGCTTTGGCTTTATCAGAATTTGGCTGCAACTTTTGATAAAACTCAGTCATTAATTCGGATGTCGGGGAATCCGGAACTGACCACAAAGAGACAATGACACTACTAGCACCAGCAGTAATCAGAGAGCGAGATAACCCAATCACACCATCGCCAGTAATTTTACCTCTGCCAGTGTCGCAAGCACTGAGAACAACGAGTTCAGCGTTGATGGGCAAATCGACAATTTCCGCAGGGGTGAGCAAACCGTTATCGTTTCCAGAGGGAGCAAGTGCGATCGCCGTAGGTATACCTTTATTCTCTCCTTCGAGTAACCCATGCGTCGCTAGATGAATAATCCTGGCCGTGGGCAATTTTTGCTTGAAAGCTGCTAGTGTGGCGTTACTGCCGATGAGTGCTGTGGTATTTTCTAGGGTGGCAATTGCTACTGCTTCTTTTTCTGCATTTGGTAAAGGGGGCAGTTTTTGAGGTGGAATACCCACACTCGGCATTGTGGGGTTGCCCATAACTAACACATCCTTACCTTTGACTTTTTGCCGTTGCTGGTGGGTAAGTTCTAGCACTTGAATTGCTGGAGAAGTCAGGATGGTGTGTTTTTCAATTAGGTATTTCCCGTCTTTGTCTTGCAACGCGGCGAAAGGAACCAAAAACAGCGATTCATGAGGGATGAAAATGACACGTTCATCTGGGTTGGTAGGGAGAAGAGGTGCAATAGGTTCAATCAGTAGCTGATGAAGTTTTTGGAAATTCTGTTTTTGAATCGGGTTACCTGTAGGTTTGATATCGATAGGATTCCGACCACCAGCACCTATAGATTGACGGCTGCTGATAACTCGTGCGATCGCTAAACCTTGTTGTTGGTACTCAATCGCTTTGGTATAGTTTCCTAGGGAATAGTAAGTACTTCCCAAATTATTCCGAATGGTTCCCTCTAGTTTGCGGTCTTTGATTTCTTGTGCAATTTTCAAACTTTGTTGGTAGTACTCAATCGCTTTGAAATAATCTCCCAAAGAATCGTAAACAAATCCCATATTAGTGAGGGTTTTTGCCTCCCCTAGGCGGTCTTTGATTTCTCGGTAGATAGTCAGGGCTTTTTGCCAAGACTGTAAAGCCGCCACAAATTGACTGGCATTAGCCTGATCGCGACCTTGCTGTAACAGTCGGTCTGCTTCCGCTTTCCGTGCATCTGGTGTTTGCGCTTGTGCTGTTAGAGGTTGTATGGTCATGGCTAGTGGCACAATGGGGAAAGTCAAAGAAAGCAGAACAATAGTAGTGATTGTAGAGAAGCAATGAAAAGCATCTTTACGGGATTGAGGACAATGGTGCATGAGAACCAATCCTTTAGTAGGGGTGAGAGCAGATTACTCATTAATTATCTATATTTCTCATGACCAGGCAGGTTATGCAAATATTTTGGGCGCTGGACAATTAAACCGTAAAATTTAAAAGAGCGATCCCCCCAATTCAAATGCAAACGGTGGCAATGTCAATTCCACACCATCCATTAAACTCACACTTACAAGAAACGTCTCATCCCAATTACCAACAACACGAGTAAACAAATAAGAATCACCCCTTTCTGGGTTGACTCCCTGTTCTACTAAAATGCCAGTTTGGTCACTCACCCGTAGCTTCAAATTGTCAGGTAAAGTCTCTGGTAAAGGTACGCCTAAAATCAGCAGCAATGTCCACTGATGTGAGTCTGATTGTGATAATAAATGCCAAGTCACAGCATATAGCCGCAGGGAAATACCAGCTAACAGCAAATCCTTGAAGGCTGCACGCGCTTGCAAAGGAATTTCTAAACCTTGTTGCTGAAATTGTGATGCAATTACCTCAAATTCTTCTGTAGGGCTTCGCATTGCGGTTGCTGGTGCAAATCTCGGCAATAATGCCCAAGAAAATTCCTGTGCTAATTCATCCAATTCATCCCACAACCAACGCCCAACATTTACCGCCGGCTGTGTCAACAATTTAATTAAATCTGCTAGGTGATTTTGTAGAGACGCGAAATTTCGCGTCTCTACAGGTTGGATTTGCAAATCATATATCCAATTAAGTAATTCAGGACTGGTGAGAACGGCGGTTCCTTGTTCCCAAGTCAAAACTTGCCAAAGTTCCCGTTCAGGTGCTTGCAACTGGGGTAACAATGCTATTAATTCACCCTGCATCCTAGAAAGGTTGTAAGCCCTTTCCTCTGGTACAGCAGGTAAAGGAATCGCCTCTGGTTCTAGGCAACGCAAATACAACAACAAGCGGTCTGGGTCATCAAAAAACCAAGTCAATGGTAGCTGATATGTCCAATCTGATGGTAGTAAATTAGCATTTGCCAATCTTTCTGTCAGTTGCTGATAGGATAAAAACCCCAGAATAACGGCGCATTCTTGCTCTTCTAAAACTTCCACTAATACATAAAAATGGCAAACAAATTCTGGTAAATCTACGACTGGTCTTGGTAATGTGACTACTTCATCTGTGAGGCTACCAGTGGCAATCAAACACAGTTTGAATTCACCCACTTGTAATTTGTCAACTGCGGCGATCGCATTGGCAATTGCTGGTTGTAAAAGTGTACAGTCTTCCCGATTAATAGTAAGCATATCTCTTTCTTCTAGCCATTTTTCAAAAGCAAATAGCGCCAAAGCATTCAGATAATTTTGCCACTGCTGGGATGTATTATTGATTAGACTACTGATTTCCACTGCCTGATTAATTTTGTCAGGTGAGAGGATAATTGCTGCTGTTGGTAATCTTTCAAATTCAGATAAAATTTGTTGAGTATTAGTCATAGTTTTTTTCTCTAAAAATTGTGTTTATCAGGTTTGGTGGGCAATGCCCACCCTACAGATTGTCGATTTTTAATTGTTTACAGAGTCTTTCGGTGAAATGGCTGATGGTATTATTTTTCGCACTTTGAGCTTCTGTTTCTGCCTGGGAAATTAAGCTGGTAATTTGTTCATTAAGGGCAAGTGTAATTTCGTGTTCTAGAGTGGTAAGATTTTCTGGGGTAGAGTAGTTTTTGGCTAGTTCGATGACACGCGATCGCAGCATCACCAAAAGCTGCTGTTGGACATCGGCGCGAAATTCCTTAAGTTTCAGCAAGCGAGTCACTGCATCTTGTGCGCGTAGTCCCAAGCGCTTGGCAATTTCTGTCATTGACACTTTCTCACAGTGAAATAGGTGGAGTCCTGTCAGGAACATTCTTGCCTTTTCCTCGTCTTTACGTTGTAGTTGTCTCACCCGTGATTGAGTCACCATCGCCAAAGCTTGATCTAAACAAGCTTTGAACTGCGAACGGTAGGACTGTAAGAACTCAGCTTGTTCCTCTTGATTTTCCCCAAGGTGAGCAGAGTCAGGGGACGGGATACGCTCAACTAAGGGATTATACTTATTACCAGTAGCATCCAGAGATTCTGTGGGGAAAGAACCACCTCGAACATAAATCCGATACTGTCGCAGGCGGTTGGCGAGGTTTTGAAGTTGTCCAATCACAGTTTCACTCTTCAGCTTCTGGTTGGTCTTACCTTCGAGACAATGAGAGATTTGTTGCAGTTGTCGCGTTGTGGGTGCGGTGCATTGTCCCCTAATTCCACTGGCGCGTTTTTGCATGCGATCGGCACGATAGACAGTGTGATAACTTTCTAAAAGTCCTTGCGCTTGCTGAATTTCTGCAGGTATGAGTCCGTGAAATTCGCCTAAAATTCGCTGTAGCTGTTTTGGTTGGGTATCGTTGAGAATTGCCCAGTCACTTATGAGATAAACTCCGCACTCCAACAAAAACTTACTTAGTGCTGGATGGTGTTTTACCCTTCTACTTGTCCAAGTTGTGAGACTGCTTTGTTCTGGGTCAAAACTCTGTAAAATTTCCCTAGCAAAGGAATTATAGGACGTTGGTGGTTGTAAACTGCCATCGTCATCGAGGACATATGGTAGTAAGTCACGATAGGTGAACCCATGAACAGCACCAAACTGGGCTTCTAGTTGTAGGCAAACTTGCTCAATTTGCCAGGAGATGAAACAGAGTAGACAACGTTCTGCTAGTAGGCGTTCACTGTTGGCAGCATCTCTTACCCATCTTAGTAGCTGCGGCTGGATATCGGTTGAAGGCACATCAGTATAATAGGGGAACTCATTAAACGCTGAAGCAAAAAACGCTTTAGCTGGTGCAATTTCCAGTATTTTGCGGTTTCCCGCAGCATCAATTCTCACTAGTCTCCAATATTTTGATTTAGTCATTAGTCACAAGCATTGGATAAATGTCTCTGGACTTTTGATACAACTCAAATTTTTTACCTCCTGTAGTCTGAATCTCTAATGAATTTTTAAATCCAAAGTGATTGAGGTTATGCAGTAATACGGTTCAGTTATAGCAACCGCCAAGGCGGTTAGGACGCAAAACGCTCTTACGTACTCAATGGCATCTCGTAAACAATCAAACTGCCCCAATTTTTTACGGATTCGACTCTTTAACCAAGACCAACATTTTTCAATTAAGTTTAGATCTGGAGATAATGGGGGTAAGTACAATAGCTCACAACCTGCATTTTGAATCAACTCTTGAATACGACCACCTTTATGAAATGTGGCATTATCCATTACCACAACCTGTCCAGGTTTAAGTGCTGGAAGCAAACAAGTCTCCAGCCAAGTTTCAAACACTGTTCGGTTACACGCCCCTTCAACAGTAAACGGAGCAATCAGATTTTGATCGCACAGTGCTGCAATTATGTTCACCCGACCTTCACGACGAGAGCGGTTTAAGTGCATGGAAGCGCTCCCCTAATTCAAATCCAACCGTAATCATATGCGTCACGGCTATCCATCCCAGACTCATCAAGGTACACAATTTTTTCCTGGGGTAGGGTGGACAAATGCGTTATGAACGCCTGTCGTTTATCTTCCGGAGCGCTCACGGTAGCCATATGTCTTTTTTTTCGAGTAAAATCAATTTTCTTTAGGGCCCGTGAGATTGTGCGTTAGCGTAGCAGTTAGTTGTTCCAGAAAAACTCAAGTTAAGCGGACTAGGAAAGGAACAATTGGTGAAAGCCTGTCAAGGTTTAAGTCGTGCTCGGATTCGCCGGGTTTTAGCAGCGGCTTTGGCTACTAAAGGACAGGTGAACGAGTCGGATATTGATGGGGTGCTGGAAGAAAAGAAGCAAGCAGTTCGTCAGACGGGAATATTGGAATTTTATACCGCCAATGAATCTTTAAAGAATGTCGGAGGGTTAGAAAATCTCAAACAGTGGATGCGGATGCGTCAGGATGCGTTTACTGAAGAGGCGCGGCGCTATGGGATTCCTAATCCGAAAGGAGTTCTCTTAGTGGGTATTCAAGGAACTGGTAAATCCCTGTCTGCAAAAACTATCGCCCATGAGTGGCGTTTACCTCTGTTGCAAAGGTAAGAATTGCTGCACTTAAACAAGCTTTGAATTACGGAGAACACGGTTTAAATGTGGCAATTCAATCTTTACAAGATGAATCACCACAAGTACAGATACAGGCTTATTATTTGTTAACTTCTCGAACAGAATTAAAGGTTAAACAAGCCTTACTAAAGTTTAATCCACAAAGTTTGAAATTAGAGCCAATTGAAGTAGTAACAGTTAACAGTTATGGTGAAATTATTCAGCACCAGCAGCGTCTAGCCAGATATTTTACTGAAAACTTGGGCAATGGCGTATTGAATTTCATCTGCAACGCTTCTGAGTACTTCCTTGCTATTCATAAATCTATTAGACAAGTTTTCTACTGCTCAAAATGCCACTTCTACTAGACTATCTTTTCCTGCCATTTTTTAGTTCGTCGAACTCACGTTAAAATCCATTGCTACTCAACCGCCGACTATAGAAGCAAAAGCCCCCTTCTAGTTTAGAAGGGGGCTTTTGTTTAAATAATAACCTGGCATCGAGCTATTTTGACAGGA
>CAZZYE010000464.1:301-6407 GCA_964658145.1 uncultured Stigonema sp. | reverse complement strand
AACCCCGCCCTGACAATGTGGCACGGGTTCTGTTTAAACTCATCCCACCCCGACAATCCGTGGGTAAGACAGCCGTTTTTTTGAGGGCAATGCCCCAAATTGGTTCTGCACCTTTATGTGTTCACTTTATAGTACGGCATCATCATTCATGGTGCGTTACGGCGCTTTCATCATTTATTGGTCAAAATTTACATCGAAAAAATGCGCCTAACACACCCTGCGGCTACGGCAATTTAATTTTCATTTTATAAATGACCTCTTAAAGTCATTTTTCTGTTCAAGGTATAATTCTTATAGGAATAAACCCTGCCTTTTCTACTAGTTTTTGACCCTCATCGCTCAAGAGCATGTTCGTATAGGCAATACCTGCTCTCTTGTCTAAGCTACCATCATCTTTAATAACAATATAGAGGTTTCCAGTCAATTCTTTGGGATAATTTTTGCCGATTATTTGTTTATCGACAGTTTCACAGGTATTATCTGCACAAGGAGAAACGAAAGGTGGGTTATTGTTATTGGCGATGGGCAGAATACGTATTGTATTTTGTTTAACTACTTGCGAAGCTGTAATAAAGCTGATACTACCGGGTGTCGTGCCCACAGCGCGTATGCCTTCTGATGGTATGAGAATGTCTTTCGTATTTGTTCCATATGGCTGTCCCAGCATTACTTGATCTTGGAAGAAATCGGATGTTAACTTTCCCTGTCCCAGTGTTTGCTTTGTAAGTCTAAAGGGAAAAATTGGCAGGTTTGGTCCGCCTAACTCTTGCCAGTTTCTGACTTGTCCCGTGAAGATATCCCGTACCTGCTTGATAGTTAAACCTTGCAAAAGTTGGGGAGTTAATTGCGTATTTACATAAATTGCATAAAGATTAGACGCAATTGGTACTTGTTGCAGCTTAAAACCTCTAGCTTGCGCCAATTTATATGCCTCTTGCTTCATCGTTTGTGAAGTCTGAACAAAACTTAAATTCCCTTGCGTACCCTCAATTAGCCATTTAACTGCTGTATCTGAACTAGGAATGTCTGTTGGACTTGAACTGTAATAATAATCTAGTACAAATTGCGGATGGACTTTCTGAATCTTGTCCAATAACAGCTTATTTAATGGTGGGAAAGTTGCAGCACCTGCAAATTTCACTTTCATATTTGGTACATCAGGAACATCAGCCAAACTTTGACAGATAGTCTGATTATCCAGCTTTTGGCAAGGGGGTGGAGACTGGACCGATGGAGACACAGAAGGTTTAGGCGAGGGAGTAGCGTTTTGTCCCAGATTTTGCGGATGAGGATTATAAATCAGTAACCCAAAAATACATCCTGTAACGCACAAGCCCAGAGTGCTATATAATAGAAGGCTGATATCTGTTGTATTACGAGGCATTGTCTGATTCAATAAATAACTTTAATGCAGCCATCACAGTAAATACAATAGCTCCAGCACCAATAGTCAACAATTCATAAGTTATTGGTAAGAGAGTCAGCTTGTCCAGCCATACATTTGGAATTATCTACGGTATAATGGCAATAAAAATTAGCAACCTTGGAATTCCAGCACTAATAAATAAGTAGCTTTTTGACTTATTAGCAGGTAGGCAATACTGAGACAGAAAGATGAAACCCACATATAAAAGCAGACTAACTACATAGCTAATATAGGATTACTATGTATAGCTAAGGTCGTTGACAATTAGGGGTGTTGAAAATTCGTAAAGGTGAAAATCCGGCTTGATCAACCAATTTTTGACCCTCATCGCTCTTGAGCATATTGGCATACGCTTCACCAGCCTGCTGATCAACATTGCCATCCTGCTTAATGACTACAAATAGCCTTCTAGTCAGTGGGTAAGAGGTATTAGCAATAGCAGTTTGATTGACAGATGTGCAACTACCATCAGCACAGGGAGAAATAAAAGGTGACTTATCGTCCTTGGCAATAGGCAGAGGACTTATCGTCTTTTGGTTGATGACTTCTGAGGCTGTAGCAAAACCGATACCACCAAGAGTGCTGGCGACACTGCGTCCGGAGTGTGTAGTGTCTCGAGGTACTTCCTGCCGTAAATTGGAGACAGGTTGTTTTCCGTTCAACACATTTTCATAAAAGAACTCCACTGTACCGCTAGCATTAAGGTCGCGAGAAAAAGGAGTGATTTCAAGATCGGGACCTTTACCATTTTTCCAGTTTTTAATTCCTTTCACATCTTTCCAGTTTGTAATCTTTCCAGTAAAAATATCCTCTACCTGAGACAAAGTTAAACCTTGTAAACCTTGAGTAATCAATTCAGGATTGACATAAATGGCAATACCGTCAGAAGCAACGGGTTCTGGTTTAAGGGTGAAACCCATATTCTTAGCCCTGTCCAATTCCTTATCTCGTATACCTTTTAGACCTTGTGAAGACAAGGAAAAGTTTAGCTGACCGTCAAGTAGCATTTCGATCCCTGTACGAGACCCTGGTTTCTTCAATAGTGGTGGCTCCTTGTATTTTAAATTAAAATTAGGATGAGCTTTTTTGATAGCTATATGGAAAGGTTTATTTTCTCCCAGTGGTGCAAAACTTGTAGACCCCCCATATTGGACTAACATATTTGGGACATTAGGTACATCAGCAATACATAACCAATAAGTCTGACTATCCTGTTTTTTGTCAGTAGGTGTAGGCGACTGGACCGATACAGGCACAGAAGGTGTAGGGGAGAGAGTAGTTGTTGGTTCCGGAATCAGCAACAAAAAAATACATCCTGTAACGCACAAGCCCAAAATGCCATACAATAGAAGGTTGATATTTCTTGTATTACGAGGCATTGTCTGATTCAATAAAGAACTTTAATGCAGCCATCAAAGTAAATGCAATAGCTCCAGCACCAATAGTCAACAATCCATAAGTTCTTGGTAAGAGAGTCAGGTTTTCCAGCCCTACACCCGGAATTTTGTGCAGTACTATGGCAAGAAAAATTAGCAACGTAGGAATTACAGCACTAATAAATAAGTATATTTTTGAGTTATTAGCGGGTAGGCGATACTGGGATAGGAAGATTAAACCTACACACAACAGCAGACTAACTACATAGCTAATATCAGAATTTACTATCACCTTAAGAACGCTGATTAGTAGCAACCAAATAGCGACACTCATAAAGGCTGATCGACCCAATAATTCTAGAGTACTCGAGTTATTTTTGATCGTCATTGGTGGTGGATTTATATTAGGATTTGGAAGTAAAGCTACTAGCCATTTTTCTATTGTCTGAGGGCGATCCTGTGGTTCTAGTGCTAAACCGCAGAGAATTGCCTGCTCAACTCTCTCTTCGATCTTATCGTCGCTCTTATCACACAAATTATTTGGAGCTATCAATGGGTCTGGTCGTCCCCTTTTAATAAGACGTTCTCTAGTTTCTGCCTCTTCTGGGTCTTTTCCAGTTAGCATAAAGTACAAGGTTGCCGACAATCCATAAACATCTGTATAAGCACCCTGTTCTTGTTGTCTATACCTTTCAATAGGTGCATAACTACGTGAAATAAATTCATTAATAACGGATTTAAAATCAGCATCAGCACGGCGGGAAGTCCCAAAATCAATTAATATAGCTTCATTATTATCATTTTTAATGATGATGTTGCGTGGATTTACATCTAGATGAAATAAATTCATTTGATGAACCATTTTCAGAGCATCAGCTATTTGGAAGGCGTAATGAAATGCTTCCTTTTGTGACAAAAATCCACGTTCTTCTTTAATGTATCTTGCCAAATTTTTCCCAGCAATGTATTCCATCACTAAGTAAGGCCACTCTGATTCATCATAAATTATTTCGTCCAGCAGCTTTACAATATGAGGATGATTGCATTGAGCCAGCTTAACCGCCTCGTTGTTGAACTTCTCCCGAAAATATCTAAAGTCAGCTCGGCATCGCATCTGTTCATTGAGGGTTTTGATGACAACTTGCTTGCAACCTTTTTTGTCTTCGGCTAAAAATGTGATGCCAAAACCACCTTCTCCTAACTTTCTTTGAAAAATGTACCTTCCTTTTCCTAACTCATAACCAGGCTGCAGCAAGCTACTCATAATGCCCTCCTGGTTTTGAGCCTGTTTCTTTAACCCCTGTTGTATTTTCTTCTCTAAAATTGGGTTAGTTGGCTGACTTGACTCTCTGCCATTGCGATCGCTAGGTTGCTCTTGAACCATAATGCCTATGCCAGGTTTTATTAAAGATATTTAGCCAGCAGATTCAGTCTGCGCTCCCTGATGTCGTAGGAAATTGTCAATCTGCTGTTATGGTAAAATTCTATATTAAAGTATCAAGATTAAGATACATTTAAGGTCAAAAAATGAGCGCTATGCCAGATACTGGATGTAGTATCTGGCTTTAAAGCTGGGTGAGTTGTTGCTAGTGACTCACGCAATCAGTTTAACTTTCAAGCTGTAACCTCTTCCCTGCTCCGTCTTGAGAAATTTAGGTTCCCCAGAGTCTGACTCTACTTTTCGGCGGATTACCCAGACAAGGCGGGTAATATCATTATTAGTGTGACCAAATGGATCGCCCCAAATCGCCTTGATCAACTCTTCATACTCACACACTATCGGCTGATTGTTATTTGTCTCATTGCGCCCTGCCATATAATGAATTAGATTGCGTTCTTTTCGACTTAAGAGAATCTCTTGCCGCTCTTCATCATTTACCAGAAAAAGCTTCTGTTGACTTAGGCTGTACTCTAGGTAAGCGGCGGGCTGATACCCTGAAACTTTCCTAGTTTCCTCAGAGTCTCGAAAGGTCAACCGCCAAAACACAGCTTCATCCCCTTCCAACAACTTGCCAAGAATGAGAATTACATCCCCATTGTTGAGCTGTAATCGACCATACTGACGCACATCGATTCGAGTATCGCTTTTACCCTGCTGTACGAAGGTTCCATTTGCACTTGACTCATCCACTACCCACCAGCAATTTGCTTCACATTCTAGGACGCAATGTTGACGCGAGATTGTCTTTTCGGGGTTAGCAAGCACAATATCGTTACCATTGCTTCGCCCTACGGTAATGCAGTCCTGTTCTAACCTGGTAGTATACTGCTTGCCATCTGGGTGTTGAATCTCTAGTAATTGGTGTTCTGAATGCATTAATACCTCCATGAGGTCGCTTTTACAAGCAATTATTGTTATGAGGCAACGTTTTGAGCAATTTACAAATGATCTTAAAATTCTCTTGCGTCAATCCTAACTGGCTTGAATTTTTCTTTACAGCAGTTTTCAATTGAATTGACCACATTGTAAGGGCGGGGTCAATACCGTTCGGTTAAGGTAATTCGTGAAAAATCCATGCGTGTAGAGACGTTCCGCCGGAACGTCTCTGGGGTTTAAATGAGGAAATCATCTGATCCGAACGGTATTGAGGGCGCGGAAACCGCGCCCCTACGGTTGTGTTTTGATCGGGTTTTCCCTTCTTAGGGTGTAACCACTTAATGCGTCAGCAAGATAGCTACTTTAAGAATCATAATATTATGTGTAAGTTTATTCGCATTTATCACTTATGCCGAAAGCAACTTGGAATGGCGCAACTTTAGCCGAAAGCAATAACACTGTGGTTGTGGAAAACAACCATTACTTTCCTGCTGACTCGATTAACAAGCAGTACTTTAAGGACAGTGACACCCACACGAGTTGTCCTTGGAAAGGTCTTGCGAGTTACTACAATGTTGAAGTTGATGGACAAACTAACAAAGATGCTGCTTGGTATTATCCCAGCGCTAAGGAGAAGGCAAAGAATATTGAGGGTTATGTTGCCTTCTGGAAAGGCGTAAAGGTAGAAGCTTAGTGTAGCTCTTGTAGAGACGTTATATGTAACGTCTCTACAACTTGTGTGGGAAAAGGGGTTATTAGATGTGGATTTAGGACTTATATCAAGTTCGGGTGATTACTTATAATAAAATCTATCAATGTAGGTTGGGTTAAGCGATAGCGCAACCCAACAATTGCGACGGTTGTGTTGGGTTTCGTGCCTCAACCCAACCTACAGGTATATTATAAGTGTTTAACCGAACATGATATTACAGCTATTTTCTGTTTATTGAACCACAAATTGTCGTAGGGGCACGGCACTGCCGTGCC
>CAZZYE010000464.1:0-291 GCA_964658145.1 uncultured Stigonema sp. | reverse complement strand
CCCCTACAATGTGGCATATTTACCTGAAAACTGCTGTAAAAATAGGGAGATATGGTGGGACTTGTGTATAGATTCGTTCCCGGTCTAGTGACTGTGCCTGCTGCCTCTGCTATACTAAGCTTCGTGAGGCAGCAGCCCACCGGAATGCATTCCCACGCAGAGCGTAGGAACGAGAGAAATTATGGTGCGTTACGGCAAGAGCCTAACGCACCCTACTTTGAATTTAAATTTCTTTACATACATTAATACGCTTCAGTTAAAGCTTTGATCCCCCCTTAAAAAGGGGGGAAA
>CAZZYE010000463.1:0-6414 GCA_964658145.1 uncultured Stigonema sp. | reverse complement strand
TCTTTTGCTTCAAATCCTAGCCATGTTAATCCAAAACGCCTCAAGTTCCCTAATTGATACCCTACGCCATCGACGGCAACAACTAGCCACCCTGATCAATTTTCCAGCTATTCTGTGGTCTGGAAGTAGTAGTCCGCGCAACTATCAAGCGAATGTGTTTCCTTACCGTGCTAGTAGTCATTTCCTCTACTTTGCCGGATTACCACTACCAAACGTGGCAATTCTCCTAGAAGCAGGCAAACTAGAACTATTTATGGATGATCCCAAACCAAATAGCGCCCTTTGGCATGGAGAAATGCCAAGGCGTGAGGAAATTGCCCAGATCATCGGAGCGGATGCAGCTAGACCAATGGCAGAATTAAGTTCATGGGTGGAAGGTGCAGCAACAATTGCCGCGCAGGATGCAACCACTTGGACGCAACAGTCGCAGATCCTGAATAGATGGGTTTTACCGCAAAATCCACCGCAAGGAATTGACTTGGAGTTAGCCAAGGCTATTATTTCTCTACGGTTGATCCACGACGACAGCGCATTAGCTGAATTGCGCTCGTGCGCTGCTGTCACCGTAGAGGCACACCGCGCTGGCATGATGGCTACGACGAGCGCCAAGATAGAAGCATTCGTCCGTGCAGCGATGGAACAAGTCATTATCGCCCATAACATGACCACTTCCTACAACAGTATCGTCACCGTTCACGGCGAAGTGCTGCACAACGAGCAATACCATCACCCATTGCAACCAGGCGATTTACTACTTGCTGATGTCGGCGCTGAAACGTCTATGGGTTGGGCTGCCGATGTCACTCGTACTTGGCCTGTTTCTGGTAAGTTCTCATCTACCCAAAGGGATATTTATAATGTTGTTTTAGCGGCTCATGATGCTTGCATCGCCAAAATACGTCCTGGTGTGGAGTATCAGGATATTCATCTTTTAGCTTGTACTGTCATTGCTCTTGGCTTGAGAGATTTAGGCATTTTGCAAGGAAACCCTCAAGATTTGGTAGAAATGGATGCCCACACCCTATTTTTCCCTCATGGGATCGGTCATCTTGTAGGTTTGGATGTTCATGATATGGAAGATTTGGGAGATTTAGCAGGGTATGAAGAAGGACGACAAAGAAGCGATCGCTTTGGATGGCGTTACCTACGTTTAAATCGCCCCTTACATCCAGGGATGTTAGTCACAATTGAGCCTGGTTTTTATCAAGTTCCAGCAATTTTAAACGATCCCGATCTACGAGCAAAATATCAGCATGTAGTCAACTGGGATCGCTTATCTCAATTTGCCGATGTGCGGGGAATTCGCATTGAAGATGATGTTTTGGTTACAACAGAAGGTAGCGAAGTTTTAACTGCTGCATTGCCTACTGATGCAAGCGTTGTAGAGAAACTTGTCAGTAATAATAGATAAAATAGGACTAATTCAAAGTGAGAAATTCACTAAAAACAAGGGATCTTTAAAGATGGAAACTAAACGTGTAACAGACATGACCGTTGAAGAACTCAAAGCTTTGATTGTAGAGGTCGTTGATGAACGGCTACGCAACAAGGAACAACCTCGTCGAGACAATCGTTCAGTGAAAGAAATTCTGGAGTCGATAGAACGTCACAGGTGGACGCCACCCCCAGGTGCAAAAACATCGCTCGAACTCCTACGTGAGGATAGAGACCGATGACAAAAACCTATGTGGTAGATACAAGCGTAGTGATGCAGTATTTACTCATAGAAACTTACACGTCACAAGCAATAGTCTTGGTGCAGCGTTTGCGCCAAAGCTTGCAGTTGTGTGTGCCAGAGTTTTGCCTATTGGAGTGCGCGAATGTCTTTTGGAAGCAGGTACGCTTTCAAGGTATGCTATAAACAGATGCAGAGCAACTACTCGTTGAACTTTTGGCGTTACCGTTCCAGATTATGCCTGTAAGCAATTTGCTGCCACGTGCTTTAAAAATTGGTTTGTCTCACAATTTAGCTATTTACGACTTATTTTACATTGCGTTGGCAGAAAGTTTAAATTGCTCACTGATTACTGTTGACCAAAAACAAGCCAAAGCTGCAATTGCCAGCAATGTAGTTATTAAACTAATCACTGATTTTGTGTAATGGCGATCGCCGAAGCGCTCATTGTCCACGCCGTCCGCACTCTCCTCCGGCGCGGGAATATGTGACAATAGGTTATGTTTGGTGAACCTTTGGGTAGGCTTGTTAGAATCTTTAATACGCTCTGACGTCAAGTACCCTGTTTTCACCTAGCGACAATCCTCGACCTTTATTCGCTTGGAATATTGCCGTGGGCTTTGGTAAATAGCGCCTTATAAAGCAACTACTGCCTGTAACCTAATTATGTTTGATGCACTTGCCGATCGTTTAGAAACTACCTGGAAGAAACTGCGGGGTCAGGACAAAATTTCCCAGTCCAATGTTCAAGAGGCTTTGCGGGAAGTGCGCCGCGCCCTGTTAGAAGCAGATGTCAATCTCCAGGTAGTTAAAGATTTTATTACCGAAGTTGAAGCCAAGGCACTTGGATCTGAGGTAATTAGTGGTGTGCGCCCTGACCAACAGTTCATCAAAATTGTTTACGATGAGTTGGTACAGGTAATGGGATCTGAGAATGTTCCCCTAGAAAGCGCCTCACCACCGCCTACAATTATACTGATGGCAGGGTTACAGGGTACGGGAAAAACTACTGCTACTGCCAAATTAGCCTTATATCTTCGGAAATTGAATCGTAGTTGCTTGATGGTGGCAACAGACGTGTACCGCCCAGCAGCTATCGATCAACTAGTGACGTTAGGTAAGCAAATTGAAGTGCCTGTATTTTCCCTGGGAAGTGATGCTGACCCAGTAGAAATTGCCCGACAGGGTGTTGAACGTGGCGCTTTGGACGGTGTTGATACTGTGATTATTGATACTGCAGGTCGCTTACAAATCGACGAAGATATGATGGCGGAGTTAGCCCGCATTAAAAAAACTGTCCAACCCCAGGAAACACTCTTGGTTGTGGACGCCATGACTGGTCAAGAAGCTGCAAATCTTACCCGTACTTTCCACGATCAAATAGGAATTACTGGTGCAATTCTTACCAAATTGGATGGTGATAGCCGTGGTGGGGCGGCTTTGTCGGTCAGGCAGATTTCGGGTGCGCCGATTAAGTTTGTCGGCGTTGGTGAAAAAGTCGAAGCCTTACAACCGTTTTATCCCGACCGGATGGCATCGCGGATTTTGGGCATGGGAGATGTCTTGACCCTAGTAGAAAAAGCCCAGGAAGAAATCGACTTGGCAGATGCGGAGAAAATGCAGGAGAAAATCCTGACGGCAAAGTTTGACTTTACCGACTTTCTCAAACAAATGCGCCTGCTCAAGAATATGGGATCGTTGGGAGGCATCATGAAGATGATTCCAGGGATGAACAAGCTGACAGATGACCAACTCAAGCAAGGAGAAACCCAGCTCAAGCGCTGCGAAGCAATGATTAATTCCATGACACCGCAAGAACGCCGCGATCCCGATGTGTTGTCAAGTTCTCCTAGTCGGCGACGACGGATTGCAGCAGGAGCTGGCTATAGGGAGACGGATGTTAGTAAGCTGGTAAGTGACTTCCAACGAATGCGTGGTTTGATGCAGCAAATGGGTCAAGGTCGCTTACCCGCTGGTATGCCAGGAATGTTTGGTGGGAACGACGCGATCGCAACCGCCAATAATCGCTCCGCTCCTGGGTGGAGGGGTTACACTGAGACTGCCAGCACAAAAAAGAAGCCCAAGAAAGACAAAAAGAAGAAAGGCTTCGGTACGCTTTAGTTAAGTTAGTAGTTAGTAGTTAGTGGTTAGTGAGCCAGCGCGCCGACACGAGTGTTTCCCGACAGAGGCGACTGGCGATCTTCGCAGCGATCTTCTCCCAAGGGGAGACGCCAAGGGCGAACGAGGCACGAGCGTCACCCGAAGGGTGGTTAGTGGTACTTTTTGACAACTAACAACTAACCACTAACAAATAGCAGTTAATGCTAGGTAAGTGCTAAAATGGGCATTTTAGCATCAGCTAACTGTACACTTATACCTACAAATAGGAGAATGATTTCTTAACCATGGTTAAATTGCGCTTGAAGCGATACGGTAAAAAGCGGGAAGCGAGTTACCGCATAGTCGCCATTAACAGCCTCTCTCGCCGCGATGGTCGTCCTCTAGAAGAACTGGGATTCTATAACCCTAGAACTGATGAAGTGCGATTGGACGTTCCCGGTATTGTCAAGCGACTACAACAAGGCGCCCAACCGACTGACACCGTGCGTCGCATCTTACAAAAAGCCAATGTTCTTGAACAGGTCAGTGCAAAAGCCGCATCCTAAGGTAGGAAATAAATACCCAATAACCAGTCCTGACTATACTGGACTCTTAAGGTTTTTAATGCAGCCGTTTTTAGATTCTCCCGAGTCTTTGAGCGTTGATTGTGAAAACTCTGATACCCGTAAACGGGTTTGGATTCGGATTGCTTTTGAAAGTACAGATAAAGGGAAAGTGTTTGGTCGGGGTGGACGCAATATTCAGGCGATTCGCACTGTAGTTGCTGCTGCTGCCGAAGCTGCTGGACAATCAGTATATCTGGATATCTACGGTAGCACTGCTGGTAGTCGGGATGACTTGTCTTTTGAGGAAGACGACTCAGAACGACTACCGCCACCGATATCGAGAGAAAGAGGTTCAAATGACACTCCCAGACCTATTGCTAAACCCCGCTCCCGCTTAGTCTAAACTTAGGTGAAGAACGACTCTCTTTGATCCACACGACGATGAGCGTGTTAAACATCGCGTCAAAATCAGACGTTTACGTTGCCGACACGCTACTAGATTGGAAAACATAGCTCTTGAATTGAGAAAATGTGTGTTTCCTAAGTAGATAAACAAAAATATTTACAGTCCGCCGCAAGCGTTGCGAAGCAATCCCAGCCCAAGTGAATTGCTTCCCAAGCGCAACGCTTGCAATGACATTGTGTAATTAATTATGTTTACCTACTTATCAGGACTTGTCAGCGCCATACTGCTTGACGTTGGCAAGTGAAGTTAGAGAATCCGATGATCACGAAGGAGCGTTGCCAGAAGGGTAAAACCTGGGAGTGGCTGAAGTCCGTTTGGGTGAAAATGAGTCGATTGACTCGGCACTAAGACGTTTTAAAAAGAAAATTCATGCATCCGGGATGTTATGCGAACTCAAACGCCGAGAAAGATCCGAAAAACCCAGCCTGTGCAAGATCGCAAAGCGTCAGCCGCACGCTCAAGCGGTGGTCGCCATTAAGTCAGAGCAATGTCTCCGATCAAAGTGGTTAACCGATGCGACCTGTTAAAGTTAGGGTTTGAAAGCAGTTGTAGATCAAACCTAAACAAAGTAGAGACGCTTCGCGCGTCTCTACTTTTCCTATATTTTGAATTTTAAATTTTTTATGGCAGATGCCTTAACAATTCAGCTGCCGATGCCGAATATCGATAGCGCGATCGCCCTAGCAGGAGATAATGAAGTTAATCTCAAAACCCTATCTCAGCAAACAGGCGCCACTCTCGTGCTACGTGGACAGGAACTATACATTTCTGGCACAAATCAGCAAGTTGACTACTGTTGTCGATTAGTGCGATCGCTTGAAGACCTATGGAGTAAGGGCAAGAGCATCTCTAGTATAGATATTCTCACAAGCATTCAAGCCTTGGAAACCCATCAGGAAGAGAAACTGCAAGACTTACAGCGCGTTCTCGCCCGGACTCGTAAAGGTGAAGAAGTCCGCGCTAAAACCTTTAAACAGAAAAAGTACATAGAAGCGTTACGTCAGCGCGACCTCACCTTCTGCGTCGGTCCGGCTGGTACTGGTAAGACTTTCCTTGCTGTTGTTGTCGCCGTACAAGAACTGCTAGCCAACAGGTTTGAACGGATAATTTTAACTCGTCCTGCCGTCGAAGCAGGCGAAAAACTCGGCTTTTTACCAGGCGACTTGCAGCAGAAAATTGATCCCTATCTCCGCCCACTCTATGATGCCATCAATGAATTCATCGACCCAGAAAAATTACCATCATTAATGGAAAGAGGCGTGATTGAAGTTGCTCCTTTAGCTTATATGCGGGGACGCACACTCAACAACGCTTTTGTCATTGTGGATGAAGCCCAAAACACTACACCATCTCAGATGAAAATGGTTTTAACTCGTTTGGGTTTCAATTCTCGGATGGTAATCACCGGCGATATGACGCAAACAGATTTACCAACCAACCAACAATCTGGATTAGCAGTGGCAACACATGTTTTAAAAGACGTTCAAGGCATTGCCTTTTCCGAATTTTCCCAAGAAGATGTCGTGCGCCATCCACTAGTCCAGCGCATCGTCGCTGCTTACGAAAAACACGAAAAATAGTTAATTGTTAGTGGTTAGTGGTTAGTA
>CAZZYE010000462.1:0-6422 GCA_964658145.1 uncultured Stigonema sp. | reverse complement strand
CTAACCACTAACATCGTAATCAAAATCCTGCTTCTGGATCTAGTGGTGATGGTTGGGATTCTAGGTAGTTGAGGAAGTCGAGTAATTCGTCTTCAGTAAGCAAAGTGCGTCCTAGCTTGTTGTAGGTTTTTTTAAGATGATCCTTTCCTTGCTCTTTTGACCACCCCAGTCGTTCGATGTGGACATCTGTTTTAGCAATTACATCAGACAAATCTACAGGTTGGCTCTTTTTCTTTTTCTTAAAAGTCAAGTCTTGTGTTTGTACATCCTCCGGGGGATTGTAACTGCGGGGCGCAAAAGGTGTCACGTTACTGATATAACCGCTGGGTAACAAGTTATTTTCTTCGCTTGGGGTGTCAGACACGATCTCCATGGACATGGGCGTATCTAATTCGGCTGACGGCTTGCTAATCACAGGAAAGCGTTGACTTAAATCTTGACTGTTGGCGTCGCTTGTTGGTGTGAAAGCGGTTACTTCGGTTTGAGGACTCGGTCTGATTGCAAAGGTGTCAGACACGATCTCCATTTGCATAGGCGTGTCTAATTCGGCTGACGGCTTGCTAATCACAGGAAAGCGTTGACCTAAATCCTGGCTGTTGGCGTCGCTTTTAGGTGTGAAAGCGATTACTTCGGTTTGGGGAATCGAGTTGATTGCAGGGGAATACACAGATGATTCACTCAATCCACTTGTTGTGACGAGTGTTGGGTTTGGCTTAACGATCTGTGTTGGTTCTGAGGAAAATGCTGCTGACGCCTGTGATGTACCAGTTATTCCTAAAATCATCAGCGCCCTAGTTCTTGCTCGGTCTTCTGCTTCTTCCAGTGTTTCTGCAGATGCCATACCAGTAGCGCGGGTTACACCTTCAATTTGCACAATTGCTCGAACAATATACTTACCCTGATAAATTTGCACTAATTCAGAAATAAGACTGCCTTGAGGATACAAGCTCTGAAATTGAGCCAACATAATACTGTCACCAATCTAAAAGTAAAGTGTTGTTTTTTGATGCTTTACAAGCTACCCTTGTTGAGCTTTTGGTTCTGAGGTGCCGAAAAGCTTGTAATAAGCCTTCTAGATTTTTGTAAAGTCTCTTTACTTCCACTTAACTATAAAGAGATATACTTTTTTCACTATGACTTGCAGAAGTATCATCTTTGGGCAAATGTAAAAAACTTTTGGCTACGATCCTATTCTAGTGACACGCTCGCACGATCGTAAGTTTTTATTTCCTGCTTTTAGCGGCACACTCTCAGTAATCAAGGTGTTGTGGACGCCCTGATGCCGTGTTCAGATTGTAGCATGAAGAAGTCTGTGGAAATTTTTGGCTACTACTAACTTACTCTCAGTGGTCTGTTGTATGAATGCTATACTAGTTACCCAACTATTATTCAGAACTATTTTCTGGAAGTACGCTCTAAATCTACAATAATGAAGTAATGGTTCGTCCTCACTGCTTGTTAACCTGCTGACCTAATTGTGACCGATTCTACATATGGGTCAATGAGATTTATCGGCAGTTTCTCCTAGGTAAAAATCAGAGTATCATGGCGTAAAAGTACCTTCACTGGCTGACAATCAAATACCTGTGGTTTCCCCAAAAAGCGATGCGTGGGCAGCATGGAGAGTTCTCCCTTACAAGCCTCTCCAAGATCCGCTGCGTAATTACCGAGTAGGTCAATTTCTAAACAAGGTGTGTTTTTGTTACATAAGCTTACTGAAGGAACTTTAAATGCGCTAACTCTGAAATGTTCGTGTCGTGCCCTGCCGGAAAGCAATTAGTTCCCAGCTAATGTCTATAGGTCGTGAGGGTACACAGCAAAGAACCAGATCAAACAAAAAATGATGTTTTGACCAAAGGTCGGTTCACTGCATGGAATTTTCAATCGCTACACTCCTTGCCAATTTCACCGATGATAAATTGGTGGCGCGTAAACTCTTAGAAAAAAAACTTGGTTGTGAAGATGAAGAATGTTTACAACAACTTCACATTGCCTTGGAAGTGTTGGAAAAAATCGGGATTTTGGTGAAAGAGCGCGGCAAGTATCGCCGTGTTACAGAAGAAGGACTGATCGAAGCAAAACTCCGGTGTTCTAGTAAAGGCTTTTGCTTTGCAATTCAAGATGTGGAAGGAGCCGAGGATATTTACATCCGCGAAAGCCATCTGAGTAATGCCTGGAACGGCGATCGCGTTTTGGTTAAGGTTCTCAAAGAAGGTAGCCGTCGTCGTTCTCCAGAAGGAGAAGTCAAGCTAATTCTAGAACGCTCCAATCACACTTTACTAGCGCGGATTAAGCAAATAGAAGCTGGCTTTCGCGCCGTACCTTTGGACGATCGGCTGCTGTTTGAACTCAGACTTTTACTAAATGGTGTTCATTTAGATCAAGCAATTGACCACCTAGCCCATGTAGAAGTTCTGCGTTACCCACTAGCACAATATCCTCCTATTGGTCGGGTAGTGCAAATCCTGGGTAGTGATGCTGAGGCGGCGGCTGATATAGATTTGGTAACCTGCAAGCACGACCTCTCTCGGAATTTCCCGGACGCTGTACAGGAAGCAGCCGCAAAGTTGCCCAAAAAGCTGCTGAAAGCCGACCTGAAAAATCGGCTGGATTTACGTCAAAAGTTTACCGTGAGCATCGGCGGCAACGGTGACTCCAAAGTGGTAGAAAATGCCTTTAGTTTGGAAAAAACTACAGCCGGACATTGGCAGTTGGGCTTTCACATTGCCGATATTTCTCACTATATTCAACCAGACGAAGCCCTAGATCGCGAAGCATTGAAGCGGGGTAGGTCAGTGTATCTGGGGGAATTAGTACTGCCAATGTTGCCAGAAGCTGTTAGTGAACGTTGTTCTTTATTACCCGGAAGCGATCGCCTAACCCTCTCTTTTTTAATTACGGTTGATTCACAATCGGGACAAGTCGTGGAGTGGGAAATTCAACCAAGTGCGATCAACGTAGACGAGCAACTGAGTGAACAACAAGCAGAAACAATTCTCACGACTCAATCGAGTGAGTATTCGGAACAAGTCGTGGAGATGATGAGACAACTCGAAATCTTACGGGTTGCATTGAAACAAGTGCGCTTAAATCGTGGTAGCTTGCAACTGAATCTGCCACCTAGTCAAAATCCCTACTACGATGAAGGCATTCTGGGATGTGTGGTAGTAAATGATTTACCTGTGCGATCGCTATTGACAGAGTTTGCGCTACTTGTTAATAAACTAATGGCAACTCACTTGAACGCTCTTGGTGTACCCGCCATTTGGCGAGTCCAAGGCTCTCCCGATCCCGAGGATGTTCAGGAAATGTTGAAATTGGCGACTAATTTAGGCGTTGAACTGTCATTAGATCCAGAAGTAGAGATCCAACCACTAGATTATCAACACTTGACGAGGGTTTTTGCCGAATCCGCATCTGAGCAAGTTCTTACCTACTTGCTGCAAGATACGCTTAAGCCTGCGGCTTACAGTACAACCAAAGGACCTCACTTTGGTCTGGCACTACCAGAATATACTCACTGTGCTGCTCCCTTACGGCGTTACCCAGATTTACTGATGCAAAGGGTATTTTATGCACTACTCGAACACGGACGCGACCGTCGCAACACCCGTGTTAAAGAGCGTGTTAACCTGCGCTCCTCCTCATGTCATAGTGAAATTAACTGGAACGTCCTACCTCCAGAATTGCAACAAGAACTTCAAAGCGATTTGACTAGGGTAATTGTCCAGCTTAACGATCGCGAAAAAGAAGTCCAAGAAGCCGAAGCCGATTTGGCAGGGCTACAAAGAGCGAGTCTGATGAAACAGCGGATCGGCGAAGTTTTCACTGGCGTAATTACTGGTGTCCAATCTTACGGGTTCTTCGTGGAAATTGAAGTACCTTTCTCTGAGTTTGCCACAGGCGGTAATCCGCGTGTGCCTTTACGAGTAGAAGGGCTGGTACACGTCAGTTCTCTCAAAGACGATTGGTATGAATATCGTGCCAGACAACAAGCACTGTTTGGTCGCAAAAATCGTGCTTCTTATCGGCTAGGCGATCGCGTAGCTGTTCAAGTTAAAAGTGTCGATTATTACCGCCAGCAAATTGATTTGGTAACTGTTGGCAATGATGGTCTAGCCATAGGTAAGAGTGTCAGCACGAATAACGGCGAAGCTGACCACATGTATTTACCAAATGACATGGAGCATGACGACTTAGAACAGTACGATCCTGATGAAGAATGACGGAAGTGGGGAAAAAGCTAATGGCTAATGGCTAATCAGCTTTTTCCCCATTTTTAGTAAATTCCACATTTTACAAAGTGTCAAATAACACTAAGCCACTCATTTTAGGAGTATCAGGCGCATCTGGGCTAATTTATGCAGTTCGTACCCTCAAATATCTGCTTGAAGCTGACTATGAAATTGAATTAGTAGCCTCTAAGTCAACCTACATGGTCTGGCAATCTGAGCAAAATATCCGCATGCCAGTAGAACCTGTTCAACAAGAGCGATTTTGGCGACAGCAAGCTGAAGTTGAAAAGGCAGGTAAACTATATTGCCATCCTTGGGGTGACGTTGGAGCCAGAATTGCCAGTGGTTCTTTTCGCACTCTGGGGATGATTGTTATTCCATGTAGTATGAGTACTGTGGCAAAGCTAGCAAATGGATTGAGTTCTGACTTACTAGAACGAGCAGCAGATGTCCAATTCAAGGAAGGGCGAAAGTTAGTCATCGTCCCCCGCGAAACTCCTTTTAGCCTGATTCATCTACGTAACTTAACCACCCTAGCAGAAGCAGGAGCCAGAGTTGTCCCCGCCATTCCCGCCTGGTATCATCATCCCCAAACCATAGAAGATTTAGTTGATTTTGTAGTTGCCCGTGCTTTGGATCAATTGGATATAGATTGCATTCCCATTCAGCGATGGCAAGGTAGTCGCTAACATAAGGGAGTGGGGAATGGGGAGTGGGGAGTAGGGGGAGTAGGGGGAGATGAGGGAGATGAGGGAGACAACCAACAACTAACAACCAACAACCAACTATGGCTGTAATTCGCTTAATTCTGTTGGTAGCGGTATTGGGAACACTAACGCTGTTGTTAGTGCAAAACTGGTCACCTGTGCTACCGCTGGTATTTTTGGGTATGCGGACTCAAGCATTGCCATTGGCAATATGGATTTTGTTTAGCACTGCTGCTGGTGCTGTTACGTCTTTGTTGATCGCTGGCTTGTTTAATTTAACGAGACAACAACGCCAAACCCCGCTTAAGTCACCAGCAACTTCACCTCGTGTGGCAAACAGAACGCGTAGGGAAGAACCATTCTCTCGAAAACAAGCACCCCCATCAACCGTTAGTGAAGCAGACCCGAGAACAAGTGACGAACTTGATGATTGGGACACAGATCGCAGTGCAAATGATGATTGGGACTTTGACGAAAACAATAATGTTACGTCTAACTCCAGTCCGCAAAATACACAAACAAGAGACTCTGATACCTACGAACGTCAACAAGAACCTAAAAGCGGTTCTAAGTCTGGTTCGGTTTACTCCTACAGCTACCAAGAACCAAAAAATTCCGGAGTGGGAAAAACTGAATCAGTCTACGATGCTGATTACCGAGTCATCGTACCCCCATATCAACCCCCGACTACTAAGAGTACCGACGATGATGATTGGGGGTTGTTTGATGACGACGATACTGAGGATAAGGATAAGCGTTCGCGTAAGTGAGTTAGAAACCAAAAATATAAAGGTTTCTACTAAATACCACAACGTTCACGAGACTCCTGCTTGACTTTACCTGTCATGGCAGCTTCTTGCAAAGTCATAAAAGCATTAAAATCTTCCACGTCATACCGGGTTGTCAGCAGATGTCGCAGCTGGTTTTCTGCTTCAACCGTCAGATAGCCAGTTGCTAAAGCTTTTTGCACAACGTCACGAATCCGAATCATGGTTGAAACCTCAAACGACCACATATATTTATTCGGGTTTATATAGATAAGTTATGCAGTAGTCTTCATACCTCAACCGTTAGGTTGACTAAAGCTTTGCTGCACAATCTAAGAAAATGAGTCATATTTTACACCTTGAAATAAATATCCTCACTTAGCTGATGAAACTAGAGCCTGCGGCAACTAGATATTGGGATGCCAATAGTGTGCTGGTAGAGACACAGTATTGGCTCAGACTAGAATTAGCCTACGCTTGTAGTAAATTCTGCCTCCTGTAAGGAGACGAATATTGTTTGGATAAAGTTTCAAAAAAGTTTTAGTAAATTTCCGTTAAGCCTAAAGATACCTAAGCTATAACTGAAAATTCACCTAACAAGCGTTATTAAATTTGTTATAAATTCAATATTTATTTATTCTGGCTTTACATATAAATCGTTAAGATGTTGCCTAAATTACAAAAAAAAGGGAACGGGGAACAGGGAACAGGGA
>CAZZYE010000461.1:4498-6426 GCA_964658145.1 uncultured Stigonema sp. | reverse complement strand
ATTTTGGATTTTAGATTTTGGATGAGGAAATTCAACATGACAAAAATTACAATCTACAGTGCCGTTGTTTGTCCCTTTGCCCATAGATCGCGCTTAGCTTTACTAGAAAAGGGTGTTGACTTCGATTTGGTGGAAATTGATTTGCAAAACAAACCAGCCGGATTTACAGATATCTCTCCCTACAGTAAAGTTCCTGTGATCAAACATGGTGAACAGCGGGTTTGGGAATCGGCAATTATTAACGAATACCTAGAGGAAGTATTTCCTGAGCCATCTCTACTACCACTCGATCCAATACTAAGGGCGCAAGCCAGAATTTGGATTGATTTTGCCAACACTCGGTTTGTCCCGGCATACTCTAGTTTGCTACGTTCTCCAGACTCCGAACAACAAAAAGCTGCTGCGGAAGAATTACACAATCATTTGCGATTTATTGAAAATGAAGCTTTAGCAAAACTATCTGGAGATGGACCATACTGGTTTGGTAACGTCATCAGTCTCGTTGACCTCACCTATTATCCTTGGTTTGAGCGTTGGGCTACCCTTGAACAATATCGTAGCTTTCAAATACCAGCTGAATTAACTCGCTTGCAGCGTTGGCGTCAGGCAGTGAGTCAGCGAGATTCAGTGAAAGCGATCGCCAACTCTCAGGAATTTTACTTACAACGCTATGCCAGATTTGCACCTGTTCCTGTGTAACCTATTAGCTATCAGCGATAGGATTACTATTTGATTTTTGAAATACACGTAGGGTGGGCACTGCCCACCTCTAGGCTTTGGTGGGCAGTGCCCACCCTACAGAACCTGTATTCTTTCGCTAATCAAATCGGATTCCTATATCAGCTATCAGCAGAGAAGTAAAAACATCCTCAAATTAGGTTAATGAAATACGTCAATCTAGGTAAAACCGGACTAAAAGTATCCCGCCTATCCCTTGGTACCATGACTTATGGCTCACGCCAATGGCGAGAATGGGTACTGGAAGAAGAAGAAAGTCGCCCGTTTATTAAACTTGCTTTGGAGTTAGGGATTAATTTCTTTGACACAGCCGATGTTTACTCCTTGGGTGTCAGCGAAGAAATAGTAGGAAAGGCACTCAAAGACTTTGCAAAAAGAGAGCAAGTCATAATTGCTACTAAAGTTTACAATAAAGTAGGGGATAGTCCAAATGACAGGGGATTGTCTCGCAAACATATTTTTGATAGCATCGATGCCTCGTTACGACGGCTACAGACAGATTACGTAGATTTGTACCAAATTCATCGATGGGATGACGAGACACCCATTGAGGAAACCCTAGAAGCACTGCACGATGTCATCAAATCTGGTAAGGTAAGATACATTGGGGCATCAAGTATGTACGCATGGCAATTTGCCAAAGCTCTTTATACGGCAGACAAACACGGTTGGACTCGCTTCGTTTCCATGCAAAATCACTACAACCTAGTCTACCGAGAAGAGGAACGAGAAGTGTTGCCATTATCTCGTGCTGAAGGAATTGGGATCATTCCCTGGAGTCCTTTAGCGCGGGGTTTTCTTGCTGGAAATCGACAAAAGCAAGGTTATGGTGAGACTGTGCGGGCAAAAACCGATGAATTTGCCCATAATCTCTACTATCAAGAGTCGGATTTTCAAATTGTCGATCGCGTCGTAGACTTGGCTCAAAAACGCGGTGTTAAACCAGCCCAAATTGCCCTAGCTTGGTTGTTGCATCAACCGGGTGTGACAGCCCCTATCATTGGTGCAAGCAAAATAGAACATCTCAAAGAAGCAGTCGAAGCTGTGGATTTGGTACTTTCTGATGAAGAACGCAAGTTGCTTGAAGAACCATACAAACCTCATCCCATCTTAGGGCATCGCTAAGGAACGTGGATTACAGCAGTTTTCACATAAATGAACCACACCGTTTGTAGGGGCGAACGGCCGTT
>CAZZYE010000461.1:0-4488 GCA_964658145.1 uncultured Stigonema sp. | reverse complement strand
CCTACGACTGTGGTCTATTTACCTGAAAATGGCTGTAAATAACTTACAAACCTCCCCAACCTAGGTAAGTTATTTAATTGTCATTCCTAAGCAATTTCAAATTACCTAACATGGAAATGGTCGGCAGCCTGAGTGAATTCAATGATTTTAGAATGGCAGCGAGGTGAATATACTATAAGCACAGATGTCAAGCTCTTGGATTTGAGCGTTATACACCAATTTTTAGCGAGTTCCTACTGGGCAGAAGGATTGTCATTAAAAGTTCTAAAGCGTTCAATTCAACACTCCCTTGTGTTTGGAGTATATCAAAGCGTACAACAGATAGGCTTTGCCCGTGTTACGACAGATTACTCTACTTTTGCTTATGTTGCTGATGTGTTTATTTTGGAGTCATTTCGCGGTCAGGGGTTAGGTAAGTGGCTGATAGAAACGATTGGTTCCCATCCTGAATTGCAGGGGTTGCGTCGGTGGTTACTCGCAACTAAAGATGCTCAAGACTTCTACCGACAATTTGGATTTACTGAACTCAACAACCCCAACCGTTTTATGGAGAAACTGAATCCGAATGTTTACAAGCAAACAGATTATTGACTTAAACCAAACACCGGTTAGTAGTCTTGTTACAGAAACTTACATAAAAA
Organism: uncultured Stigonema sp.; assembly: GCA_964658145.1. Classification (GTDB taxonomy): domain Bacteria; phylum Cyanobacteriota; class Cyanobacteriia; order Cyanobacteriales; family Nostocaceae; genus Stigonema. The sequence continues at coordinate 3,847 of CAZZYE010000461.1, read as the reverse complement.
TAAAAGTTTGAAGAAATAGCTTTCCCTCCAGACTTGAGGAGTAAACATGTTTGAGGCTATAGCAGCAGCTTGGCTATTACTGTTTTTTGGCGACTTTCTTTCTACCTTCTGCTACCACGTACCCGAACACATTTTTGGTAGCCTCCACCTCAAAACACACCACTCCGCAAAGAAAGAATTTCGTCACTACGCTGTCCTGAAGTTCAATTACCTGGTTCTTTTAGATGGTTTTCTGGGTGCTGTACCGTATCTACTGGTAGCATTAGTTTTATGGACTTTTTCTCCTGTTGGCATAGTCTTTGGAATACTTTTTGGTCAGTTTCATGTGTGGTGGCGACACACCAGCGTTATCGGTTGGCAAACTCCGAAGTTCGTGAATTTTTTGTGTCAGATTATATTCATCACAACTCCTGAGCAACACTGGCTTCACCATCAAAAAACTAACGCCAGCTTTGGCGATATTTTTACATTCTTTGACCAACCTGCTAAAGTTTGGTTGTGCTGGCTACGCTTTCTCCGCCTGCATCTGCGTTCCTCACTGATTCAGCCTGAGTAGTAGTCATTCTGATAAATCTGCAAAAAGAGTTAAATATGGCAGGTAAATTAAACGGAAAAGTTGCAATTATTACTGGCTCCTCGTCAGGTATTGGTGAAGCTACCGCAATTGCATTGGCGGCAGAGGGAGCGCAAGTAGCAATTGCTGCAAGGCGTGGCGAACGTCTGGAAGATTTAGCAAAACGTATTGAAGCCAGTGGTGGCAGGGCATTACCCATCGTTACTGATGTAACTGACGAAACACAGGCAAACAACCTCGTGCAAAAGACAAACGAAGAGTTGGGGCGAGTGGACATCCTCATCAACAATGCAGGTGTGGCGCTGACTGGTAATATTGATGGCGGAAATACCGCAGACTGGCGGCGGATGTTTGATCTCAATGTCCTGGGAGTGCTTTACACTACTCACGCTGTCCTACCCATCCTTAAGGCGCAAAAATCAGGACACATTGTCAACATCTCCTCAGTAGCTGGTCGAGTTGCACGGGCGGGGGTTGGTATTTACAACGCGACTAAATGGGGCGTTAATGCATTCTCCGAAGCATTACGACAGGAAGTGTTAAAAGATAACATCCGCGTTACTATTATCGAGCCTGGTTTGGTGGACACGGAAATTAACAATCATATTACTGACCCGGTAGCAAAAAAAATCAGTGAAGAACGGCGTTCGTTAATTACGCCACTGCAAAGTGAGGATATTGCAGCTGCGATTATCTATGCTGTCACGCAGCCACAGCACGTTAATGTCAATGAAATTCTGATCCGACCGACTCAGCAAGAACGGTAATATTCAGATTTATAGAAAGGCAGAAGATAAAAACTTTTAGTCATAGGTTATTGGATGTATGTTACGTTTAACTTTACGACGGGCGATCGCTCAGATCGCCGCAGGCATCGCAGTCTCTCTTGTCATCAGCTTATTGACGGTTACTAGCCCTGCCCTAGCAGATACAGCAAACGTATTGCCTATTCCCCAACCATCCTTTCGGGGTAAAATCGGCATCACTTACCAAGAGTCTACACCAGATTTTCCCGCCCCAATCACCGCTCCAGAAAAAGCCCCGAATGTGCTGCTAGTGCTACTGGATGATGTGGGCTTTGGGCAAGCGAGTACCTTTGGTGGACCTGTAGAAACCCCAAATTTAACTCGCTTGGCTGAACTCGGATTGCGTTACAACCAATTCCATACCACAGCCCTTTGTTCACCTACACGAGCAGCTTTGTTGACTGGACGCAATCATCATTCAGTGGGTACAGGAGTAGTTGAGGAATTAGCAACAGGTTTTCCCGGTTATACAACTATCTTACCTAAGAGTGCTGCCACTGTAGCAGAAGTATTGCGGCAAAATGGTTATAACACTGCCGCTTTTGGTAAATGGCACAACACACCAGATTATGAAACTAGCGCGGCTGGTCCTTTTGATCGTTGGCCAACATGGTTAGGATTTGAGTATTTTTACGGTTTTTTAGGTGGTGATACTAATCAATGGAGTCCGGCTTTAGTAGAAAATACTAAGCGGGTTGCACCACCAATTAATAACCCTGACTACCATTTGACCCCAGATTTAGTAGATCATGCGATCGCCTGGATTCGTTCTCAACAGTCTATAGCCCCTGACAAACCAATATTTACCTACTTGGCTACCGGTGCTACCCATGCACCCCACCACGCCCCCAAAGCTTGGATTGACAAGTATAAAGGCAAATTTGACCAAGGCTGGGATCTATTACGAGAACAAACCTTTGCCCGTCAAAAACAACTGGGTGTAATTCCCGCTGATGCCCAGCTTACATCCCGTCCCAAAGAACTCCCAGCTTGGGATTCCTTATCCAAAGATGACCAAATAATCTATGCCCATGAAATGGAAGTATTTGCGGGATTCTTAGCACATACCGACGATGAAGTAGGAAGATTGATTAATGCGATTGACCAAATTGGTGAATTGGACAACACCCTAGTCTTCTACATTGTCGGCGATAATGGTGCTAGTGCAGAAGGCGGTTTAGCAGGTAGCATCAATGAATTAAAAGTTTTCAATAAAGTACCCGAAAGCCGAGAACAACTGCAGGCTTCCTTGAATGACTTAGGCAGTCCCAAAACCTTTAATCATTATCATGCAGCCTGGGCATGGGCAGGCACTACCCCTTTTCAATGGACAAAACAAATCGCCTCTCACTTTGGTGGTACTCGTAATCCCTTGATCGTTACTTGGGGTAATCGAATTAAAGATCGTGGTGGAATACGGAATCAATTCCATCATGTAATTGATATTAGCCCCACTATTTTAGAGGCGGCGGGAATTACTGTACCTACTGAAGTTAACGGGGTGAAGCAACAGGAACTTGAAGGTACTAGCTTACTCTACACCTTTGATAATTCTGATGCGCCTTCCCATCATAAAACCCAGTATTTTGAAATGTTCGGCAACCGCGCTATTTATGATCGGGGATGGGTAGCCGCCGCTCGTCATCCTCGATTACCTTGGCAGGGTACAATCAATGCTGACTTCCAACAAGATCCTTGGGAACTGTACAACATTGAGGAAGATTTCAGTGAAGCCAATAACCTAGCGGCTGAAAATCCAGAGAAACTGGAAAAACTGCAAAAATTGTTTTTCTCACAAGCACGTCAATATCAAGTTTTACCATTAGACGATCGCGTCTCTGAACGGTTTGATGTCAATAGTCGCCCCTCGACCGCCGCAGGACGCACAACTTTTACTTACTATTCTGGTGTAGCACCCATCCCAGAAGGTAGCGCACCAAGTCTGAAAAATAGATCCTTCAGCATCAAGGCTGATGTAGAGATTCCAGAAAGTGGTGCAGAGGGTGTGCTATTAACCCAAGGGGGACGTTTTGCAGGTTGGGGCTTTTTCCTTGAAAATAGCAAACCAACATATATCTACAACTTTCTTAATGCAGAACGTTACATAATTCAATCTCCTCAAAAATTACCCCTTGGTAAATCAACAATCAGATTTGATTTTGATTACGACGGCGGTGAAGTTGGTGCAGGAGGAACTGGGAAGTTATTCATCAACGATCAACAGGTAGCTGAAGGTCGAATTGAAAAAACTGTACCCTATCGCTTGGCGTTAGATGAAACCTTTGATGTTGGGCGAGATACAGGTACTCCTGTTGTTGATACTTATCAAATACCGTTTGCATTCACAGGTAATTTACAGAAAGTCACCCTGAATTTAAATTAAAAAATGTAGAGGTAATTCATGAATTACCTCCAATACGGTTCGGTTAACCATGTTCATCCTTGGAAGATCAGAACTAACCCCCCT
>CAZZYE010000460.1:0-6430 GCA_964658145.1 uncultured Stigonema sp. | reverse complement strand
TAATTCACTCCTCTCCTGCTTCTAGAATCCGTTGAAATAGGTAACCTGTACCTCTGGCAGTAAGAATTAATTCTGGGTTACTGGGGTCGTCCTCTAACTTTGCTCGTAGACGGGAGATATGCACATCTACCACACGGGTATCCACATGGCGTTCTGGTGTGTATCCCCAAACCTCCTGCAAAATTTCTGAACGGGAAAAAGCTTCTCCAGATCGGCTGACTAACAACTCTAGTAAGCTAAACTCCATACCGGTTAAGCGAATACGCTCATCGCCTTTGTAGACTTGGCGTTTGTTTGTGTCAATTTTGATATTGCTAACATGGATGACGCCAGAACTGGGGATACCACTTGCGCCGGTTTTATCTACCCGCCGCAACACTGAGCGAATGCGGGCTTCTAGCTCTTTGGGGGAAAATGGTTTAACCACGTAGTCATCAGCACCCAACTCCAGACCGGTGATGCGATCGGCAACATCTCCCAAGGCTGTTAGCATAATAATAGGGACATCTGATTCTTTACGTAATTCTTGACACACGCCGTAGCCATCTAGCTTTGGCATCATCACATCCAAAACCACCAAGTCCGGCTCGGCTTTGCGGAAGGTCTCCAACGCTTCTTCACCATCCCCTGCTGTCACTACATCATAGCCAATCATGGAAAGGCGCGTTTCCAAAATCCGGCGGATGCTGGCTTCATCATCTACAACCAGAATTTTTTCTTTATGACTTTCCAATTTTTTCAACGCTCCTTAACTAAAATTTTTCATGATTAATTTTTACTATAATATTATTAAGATATCATTCCACGAATTGATTGGGAAATACCTGGATCTACTACCATTACTAGATTTTATTTTGCTCTAAAAATTAAGAAAAAATTAAGATTAGTTAATTAAATTAAGAATGGCAAAGCCTAAAACCCATTACGTTTGTAACGAATGTGGAGCAGATTCTCCCCAATGGTTCGGCAAGTGTCCAGCTTGCGGCACCTACAATTCTCTGGAAGAAGAGTTTGCTATACAGTCATCGACAGATATATCGAGTCGGGGAGTAAGTAGTTGGCACTCCCAGCAGAGTAACGGCAAATCTACTAAAAAACCAGCTAAGGCACGAGCATCGTTGACATTTGAGCAAATTAGCGATCGCCAAGTAACTCGTTGGGAATCGGGTTATGGAGAACTGGATCGGGTGCTGGGCGGTGGAGTTGTCCCCGGTTCTATGGTGCTGATTGGCGGCGATCCAGGAATCGGCAAATCTACGCTACTACTGCAAGTATCCAATCAATTGGCGCAAAGATACCGCATTCTTTACATTTCTGGTGAAGAATCAGGACAACAGATAAAATTAAGAGCTTTGCGCTTGGGGGTGGGAAAACAAACGACGGTACTAAGCAATGAGAATGGCACAGTAGAAGAGATTCCGCAACCACAAACAGCTGAAAGTATGGGTGCAGATTTGTATGTATTACCGGAAACAGATTTGGAAGAGATTTTGCGGGAAATAGACTCACTGAAACCGAATGTGGCGGTAATTGATAGTATACAAACGATTTTCTTTCCGGCTCTTACCTCTGCACCCGGTTCTGTAGCCCAAGTGCGGGAATGTACAGCGGCTTTGATGAAGGTGGCGAAGCACGAGGATATTACAATGTTAATTGTGGGACACGTTACCAAAGAAGGAGCGATCGCCGGACCGAAAGTATTAGAACACTTAGTTGATACGGTGTTGTATTTTGAAGGCGATCGCTTTGCATCCCATCGGTTATTACGGACAGTCAAAAATCGCTTTGGAGCAACTCACGAAATCGGCATTTTTGAAATGGTCGAACACGGACTCCGAGAAGTCGCCAACCCCTCAGAACTTTTTTTAGGTAACCGTGACGATCCTGCACCAGGGACTGCGATTGTCGTGGCTTGCGAAGGTACTCGCCCCATTGTTGTGGAGTTGCAAGCTTTAGTAAGTCCCACCTCCTACGCTTCGCCGCGTCGTTCCTCTACTGGCGTGGACTACAACCGTTTAGTGCAAATTCTGGCGGTTTTAGAAAAACGGGTGGGAATTCCAATGTCGAAATTAGATTCCTATGTTGCTTCCGCAGGTGGGTTGAATGTAGAAGAACCAGCCGTGGATTTGGGAGTGGCGATCGCCATCGTCGCCAGTTTCCGCGATCGCATTGTCGATCCTGGCACCGTGTTAATTGGGGAAGTGGGGTTAGGAGGACAAGTCCGCTCAGTGTCGCAAATGGAACTGCGGTTAAAAGAAGCAGCAAAACTAGGATTTAAACGAGCGATCGTGCCGAAGGGGCAAAAATACCCCGACCTTGATATCGAGATTTTGCCAGTATCAAAGGTCATAGATGCGATTATTGCCGCAATACCGCACCAAAATCTCGAAGATAGTGATTTAGAACCAGACGAGGAGGAAACCCCAACCCTTCCATATTAAAAGTTTTTTCCAATAATTAATTAACGGCACCAGAACACCCAAAGGAAAACCCGCTATGATCGCCACCCAATACTACCAAATAACTTGGGAAAAATTTCCCGATGATTACGTACTACCAGACGATCCAGTGGATAACATTAATCAGCCTCCCCTGGCTGCAGCTTTAACCGAAAGTTTGGAAATTACTGGTAGATTACCCGAAAACGCCATAACTCCGACAAATTACGGCATCTGCGCTACTATGAATGGCAGAATTGTCATTAAAGCTCCCGATTGGGCATACGTGCCTAGCATTCGCGTTCCACGAGAAGATGTGAAACGTAGTTACACACCGCAGCTACAGGGAGATCTACCAGTAATTGTGATGGAATTTATTTCGGACACTGATGGTACGGAGTATTCCATCAAACCAACCTATCCCCCTGGAAAATGGTTTTTCTACGAGCGCATCTTAAAAGTACCAAACTACGTCATCTTGGAACCGGATAGCGGCAGTTTAGAAGTCTATCGATTGTATCAATCAGAACAGTACATCTTGCAAGCACCTGATCAAAATAACCGTTACTGGGTAGCAGAAATGAATCTCTACCTTGGCTTATGGCAAGGAACCCGTGAAAATCGCACAGGATATTGGTTGCGGTGGTGGGACGAACAAGGACATCTGTTACAATGGGGTTCCGAATTAGCTGAGCAAGAACGGCAACGTGCCGAACAAGAACGGCAACGTGCTGAGAGACTAGCAGCACAACTGCGGGCTGCTGGGATAGAACCGGAAGTTTGATAGAGAACCCCAGCCCGTCAGGCGCAAAACACGATGTAGAGACGTAGCATGGTACGTCTCTACAATGCGTCGGACATCGGCTAAAATCCAATATGGTTCAGTAAAGGTAGTAGTCAGTCAAGATTGCTTTGTGGGTTCGTAGTTAGCGCTTTAGCGCTAAAACGCCAACTACCACCAATACTAACCCCTCAATTGTTTGGGGGACGCTATATCCCTGAAAGAAAGCTAACCAATGAATGAGAAACTATCAGAAATCCTAGCTGAGCTACGTCGTTACCTTGAAACACTTTACTGTAAGCGGCTAGTCCAAATGATCCTCTATGGTTCTCAAGCCAGAGGGGACGCCAAACCAGATTCAGATATTGATGTATTGATTGTGCTAAAAGAACCCATCGATTTTGTTGCCGAAATTGAGCGCACCAGTCACCTCGTTTCGGCTTTATGTTTAAAATATAACGTCTTAGTTTCCTGTACGTTTGTGGAGAGCGAAAGATTCCAGTATGAAAATGGCGGCTTCTTTCGTAACGTTCGTCGAGAGGGAATTGCCGTGTGACACAGGAACAAGAAGCACTGCTCCAGAAAGCTGTCAGGAGCTTACAAGCAGCAAAAGTTCTCAATCAAACAAATTTGCCTGAGTTTTCAGTTGCTCGTGCATATTACACAATGTTTTACATTGCGTCAGCCTTTTTAGAAGGTGAAGGATTAGCTTTTTCAAGGCATTCTGCTGTAATTTCACAATTTGGTCAGCGGTTTGCCAACACAGGACGTGTCCCAGTTGAGTTCCACCGTTACCTCATTGCTGCTGAACAGGTTCGCCGCCAAGCCGACTATAACATTGACCCAGGACTTACAGAAGCACAGGCGCAAGAGCAGATCGACCGTGCCGAAAAATTCTTAGAATTGGCAGAACAACTGCTGGGTTCACTTCCACCCACATAACTACTTCTGTCCCACCCAATGAATACTAACTCAAGTTATGGGTTATGAAGCTCCAGGTGCGAAGCCTGCGGAGAGTCGTGCGATCGTACACTTAAATTAACTCAAAAACACAAATTTGGTAGAACTGGATTTAGGCGTAACTTTCCGTTCAACGCTAAGTGGAATGGGAAGCTTTATGCCACAAAGAAAGTTGAGGCAATTGCAGTTCAAGAAGGGGAAGACTGGTTAGTTATTACCGTCATCGTCAAATACTTTTAAGGGAAACATTCTATGAAAATTACCTACGATCCAAGATACAACGTAGCTTATATTTACCTCCGAGAAAAAACGGTGCAGGTAGAGACAATTCAAGTTAGTGAAGAAATGAATGTGGACATTCCTGTAGATGGAACGATTTATGGAATTGAATTGCTCAATGCAAATCAGCAATTAGGGGCTGATGAACAGGGGAAGCTAATTGTAGTCAACGAAGCATTGGGAGAATCTGCTGAGATTGAACTGTTCTCTACCTCCACCAAAAAACCGTGCAGGTAGAGATAATTCAAGTCAGTTGTTTCTAGACGACACCTATTTTTAGATACATTATTTTACCACTCTGTTAATGCTTTAGTCCTACAATATTAAGGTTGACAATTAAGACATCATCCTCAGCTTCAACAAGGATAATATATAGGACTTACGCATTGACAGAAATAGTAAAGATCTGCATCTGCATGAGTCCGGTAATCCGTAAACCACAATATGACCCTTCGGGTTCGCCAGTCCCCTACGGCGGGAAACCCGCCTTCAGGGCTGGACTCACCGTAGGGGCGCGGAAACCGCGCCCTGGCAATGTGGGGCTTGCACCTTTATTTGTTCGCTCGTCCGTCTGAAATGACCGAATTCCGTCATACATATGATGCTTAATTTGTATAGTGCGTAAGTCCTAATATTGAGCAAGTTCTTAGACTATCTTAAGTTAGAGACAATAAGAAAGCGGAGCAATCTAACAGTAGAACAAGCCGCCACCTTAACTGAGGAGATAGATCGCTATGTGTGGTCAAAAATTAAGTAGAAATTTCTAGGGTAGTGGTTAATGTAGTTAGAAACTATCAAGTTGATTCCGAAGTAAAGCTTGTAGTATCTCTCGTTGTTCTTTCAAGAGAACTTGCTGTTCTGTTACTAAAATTGTTAATTGGGCATTTAATTGAGTTAGCAACAAAACTAAATCTCGGTATCGTTCTAGCAGACGAGTTTCTTCTGTTTGGCGACGGCGTTGAAGGCGATAGGCAATTAACGGTGGACGATTCAGTCGTAATCGGTTGCTAGTTAATTCTCCTGTTGTAGTCAGAGCTAGCAACTTCCCATCCTCTAACTCAATAAAATGTTTATTGTAGTGTTCAGAGCGAGGATTCCACAATTTTGGTAAAGACTCATCCGTACTCCAGTAATCTTGCTTATATTGATTACAACAAGCGCAAGAATAAATTAGGTTTTCTAAATTGTCAGAACCTCCTCTCGATTGGGGTTGGTAGTGATCGACCGTTAGAGTTCCTCCTACGTCAGTTTCTCTCACCCCACAAAATTCGCAGGCATAGTTTGCCCGTTGCTGAACTTGTTCTCGTACTTCTTTTGAGATAGTCATGCCGAACGTCGAACCGCCAATTGTTGGCGTAATACACCAATTTCTTGGCGTAAATCATCATTTTCGCTAGATATTTGCTGAATGCGTTGAGTTACAAATGTTAACTGGTTTAAGGATGCTTCAATCTGAGTTGGCAATTTTGCGCTTGTTATTTGAGAATCAGCATTGTCACCAAGCAGCTTGCTTTCAATTGCATCTAGCTTTGCATACCAAGCATCTAGCTGCTCTTTTTCCAAGTTAGTGAGCTGTTCGCCAAGTGTTGAGCGATTGTGCAGTTGCCTGCCCATTTCATCTGAAATCATCAGTTCTCTCCTGACTTGTGGAAGCGTGAAAATTGTACCAATAAAATTATAGTGTCGAACTAAGGGGACTTGCGCTATGGAAGGCAAGAAACCGTGCAGGTAGAGACAATTCAAGTTAGTGAATAAATGAATGTGGACATTGCCACCACTAGATATTAGAGTACAGGATATTGACCACTGTGGCATAGTCGCAGGCACTCCTACTTTACGTTGGGTTTTCCAATGTTTTATTTTTATAAGCTATTTAGCATAAATTCAAAGTATTATTTTCATCAATTACGTAACAATTTGGACTTTGGACAAAAAAATTGGGTTCGCGAGCATCATGACTCTGTTGGCGAAT
>CAZZYE010000459.1:0-6459 GCA_964658145.1 uncultured Stigonema sp. | reverse complement strand
AACCACTAACCACTAACTAATAACTGATAGCTTGGGAGATGTAGGAGTGCAAAATTTAGGCATAGCAATCACAGGAAGTGGCTCGGCAGTACCAGCAACTTTCCTAGATAACCAGGGGCTGACTGAACTAGTTGATACATCAGATGAGTGGATAACCGCAAGGACAGGAATTCGTCAACGGCGGTTGGCGTCCTCTGGTGAATCTTTAACGGCGCTTGCTACTGCCGCCAGTAGAAAAGCGATCGCCGCCTCAGGAATAACATCACAAGACTTGGATCTGATTATATTAGCAACCTCCAGCCCTGATGACTTATTCGGCGGTGCTTGTCAGATTCAGGCTGAATTAGGAGCCAGCAAAGCCGTAGCATTTGACTTGACAGCTGCCTGTTCCGGTTTTGTTTTTGGATTAGTTACCGCTGCCCAATTTATCAGGACAGGAACCTATAAAACTATACTCCTAATAGGAGCAGATATCCTCTCCCGATGGGTAGATTGGCAAGACAGAGGCACTTGTGTATTATTCGGCGATGGAGCCGGTGCTGTAGTATTACAGGCGAACTCGCGCGATCGCTTGTTGGGATTTGAACTCAAAAGCGATGGCACTCTATACAACGACCTCAAGCTTGCCTACACACCTGAGCCTACAGACCTTATTCAAGGTGTAAATGTCGGTAAAGGTAACTTTCAGCCGATCACTATGAACGGCAAAGAAGTCTATCGCTTTGCTGTACAAAAAGTGCCAGAAGTGATCGACAAAGCTTTGTTCTGCGCCAACCTTAGTGTTGACCAAATAGATTGGCTAGTATTGCATCAAGCCAATCAGCGCATTATCGACGCTGTGCGATCGCGCCTAAATATTCCAGAGCATAAAGTTATCAGTAATCTCGCCTACTACGGTAACACCTCTGCCGCCTCTATCCCCCTGGCGCTAGATGAAGCTGTACAGCAAGGAAAAATTCAGCAAGGGAATGTTATCGTCGCATCCGGCTTTGGTGCAGGACTTTCCTGGGGAGCAGCAATTTTTCAATGGGGAAGATAGAAATTTGTTAGTTGTTGATTGGGGAAAAGTTGATTGTTCAACTAACAACTACCAACCAACAATTAACAATTAACCAATGACTAAAACCGCATGGGTCTTTCCCGGCCAAGGTTCTCAGTCGTTAGGAATGGGAATGGATTTACTAAACCTACCATTAGCTAAGGACAAGTTTAGCCAAGCTGAGGAAATTTTAGGCTGGTCTGTAACCGAAATTTGCCAAAACGATACCGAAAAGTTATCACGTACCCTCTACACTCAGCCGTGTTTGTATGTAATAGAAAGCATTCTCGCTGATATCATGCGGGAAAAAGAACAACCAGATTTAGTTGCAGGTCACAGTTTGGGAGAATATATCGCCCTTTACGTGACTGGGGTCTTTGAGTGGTCTACTGGGTTGCACATAGTGAAGCGTCGTGCTGAACTCATGGATAGCGCAGCAGATGGTATGATGGCTGCTCTGATGAATTTTGACCGCGAACAACTAGAGACAGTCATCGCCCAAACTCCGAATGTGGTGTTGGCAAATGACAATAGTCCAGCTCAGGTCGTTATTTCTGGTACTCCAGAAGCTGTACAAGCAGTAATGTCCCAAGTAAAGGCAAAACGTGCTCTTCCCTTGAAGGTTTCTGGAGCTTTTCACTCACCCCTCATAGCTACTGCAGCCGCTGAGTTTCAAGAGGTTTTAGAAGTTGTGGAATTTCAGCAAGCTTCTGTGCCAGTATTATCTAATGTAGAACCTGTTCCTGCTGTTGATGGCAATGTGTTAAAGCAGCGCTTGATGCAACAAATGACTGGTTGTGTACGGTGGCGAGAAATTTCACTTGCATTTCCAGCCAATGGCATCAAGCGAGTCGTGGAAATTGGTCCTGGTAACGTTCTGACAGGTTTAATTAAACGCACATGGCCTGACTTAATCTTAGAAAATGTCCGCAGTGCTGCTGATTTGTCTGCTTAATGTATTCTTAATCTTTATTAACCCACATTCCGCAGGTGTGAGACCGAAGGGGCAAGCCTCTTTGGGGCATCGTAAAAAGCTGTATTTTTGAAATTGGTAATATTGTATGAGTACATCCCCTTGGTGTCATCATCCTCTGCGATCGCGTGCTGTATATCGTGCAAAAGTGCGGAGTGTTGCTGCTGACAATAATTGATATATGGATAAGTCGGATGACAAAAGCAGAAGTATTGGAAGCACTTAAACAGATGAGAACCGAAGATCGGTTGGAAATCATTGAAGCGGCATCAAGGTTGATCCGAGAAGAACTAGCAGTCAAGCCTAGAGTTAAAGTTGAGCAATTGAGTTTAGCCGCAGCGGTTGAAGTGATGCGCCCTTACTATGAACAAGGAAGTCAACTAACGATGTTCACAGACCAGGATACTGAAGACTTCTACGAGTACGAAGAGTATGCGTAGAGGTCAAATCTGGTTATACAACTCCGACCCCACCGTAGGAGATGAAATTGGCAAGACCCGCCCAGCAATAATTGTAAACAACGATGAAATCGGCACTTTGCGACTGAAGATCATTGTGCCGATTACCGGGTGGAACGATGCTTTTTCAGGAGTTGTGTGGATGGTGCGACTGGAACCAAATGCTGAAAACGGTTTGAGCAAGCTATCAGCAGCAGATACGTTTCAAGTGCGCTCAATTTCTCAGCAGAGGCTAATACGTCAGGTGGGGACTCTCTGTAACGAGACAATGCAAGCCATTTCTAAAGCCTTAGCAATTGTCTTAAGTTGATATTGCGGCAGTGTCTCGACCTCTGAGTACACAAGAGCAGAGTCAGGGATTGGTGGCTGTGCCTATGAGGAAGGATGCGATCGCCCTGGCGATCAAGAAAGCTAATCCTTTCCAGCAAGGATTAACCAACGGTAGATGTATTACGTCTATAAAAACCCTGCTAGTACGCAGGTTCAAGCATTCTTGGGCTACGCAACTTCTCCTCAAGGACAGCAGGCTTTAGTCATTGGAAATTGATCGAGATGGAGTGCCACTTTCGTGTAGAGACAGAAAATTCTCTGTCTCTACAGTTTTTTGTTATGCTAATACTCGGTCTGATTTAAATTATCTTCCGTGGGCAAAAGCCGCGAACCGTTTGTAAGTCTGTTACTCTATCACGCCTTTAAGTGGTCGGTTGTTAGTCCTATGCTCCACACTTACCTTCAAGGGCGAATTTATGGCGTGGAAAATGTCCCCAAAACCGGACCATTGGTGGTAGTCAGCAATCATGCAAGTAACTTTGACCCGCCGATTGTTTCCAATTGTGTCAGCCGCCCAGTGGCGTACATGGCAAAGGAAGAACTGTTTAAAATCCCAATTTTGAAACAAGCAATTCAGTTATATGGCGCTTACCCTGTAAGTCGGGGATCTGCCGATCGCACTGCTATCCGCGCCGCGTTGAAGTGTCTTGATGAGGGATGGGCTGTCGGTGTTTTTTTGCAAGGGACTCGCACCCCAGACGGACGGATCACAGACCCGAAACGGGGTGCCGCGCTGATTGCTGCCAAGGCAAAAGCACCCCTAGTGCCAGTTTGTTTATGGGGTACTCAGGCAATAGAGCAACCCGGTTCGCTGCGTCCAGTTCCTGTGACGGTGCGAATTGGCAAGTTGATTGATGCCCCTAGTTCCACTGATAAGGAGGAATTGGAGACGGTAACGCAACAGTGCGCAGCTGCGATTAATGCGCTCCACGATTTAGGGCGATAATATCCTGATTGGATTTTAACCGCAGATGAACGCAGATGAACGCGGATACTTGCTCTTTCAATCCCGCCGCAGAGGGCAAGAAACTCCAGAGAGGTAAAATGGTAGGAGGGTCAAAAGAGGTTTTCCATATCTCTCGCACTATGAAGAACACGGATGACTTCTATGCCGTTGTTTAAGGGACGATAAAAGATGAGGTAGCTTTTTACTGCAAAGCTACGGAGTTCAGAAGAGAGATCGAAACGCTCTTTGCCAAGGTATGGAGAGTCAGATAAAAGTATCAGCTTTTGGTCGATCATCTCAAGAACGCTATCGGCAGCAGCTTCATCATTCCGGGCAATGTACTGCCAAATATCAGCGAGATCGGCTTGTGCCTGGAGGGTTTCTTGGATGCGACCCATGCCTTACTTCTTACGCTCCTCTGCCAGTCTACGCCTCCCTTCCACTTTAATATCTTCAATATCAAATGGTACAAGCTCACCTCGGTTGGCTTGGTCAATACCAACCTGAATTTCGCACCGAAGTTCTTCAAGCCGTAGTTTCCGTAGGTCTTCTCGTTCTTTAAGGAGTCGTAAGCCCTCACGAACTACTTCGCTTTGTGACTGATAGAGACCCGACGCGATAAGTTCGCCAACGAATTTATCAAATGTTTCGCCAATATGGACGTTCACAAGGGATGATCTCCCGTACAAGTGCTTCTAATGGAGATCCTGCCATTTATAACAAAAAGTGTCAACTTTTGATGCATAATTAATTTTCGGAGATGTCTAATTATCTGCGGTTGCAATTTTTTATTTTAGATTGATTCAAGAGCGTAGGATGTGTTAACGAAGTGTAATGCACCAGCTTGAAACTTACTGGTAATTTTCTACTGACTTCTAATCACCAAAGCCCGAAAAATCTACTCTTCAGTAGAATGAGTCTAAGCGCCTAAAATTGGGGAATTTATGTCAGATTTAAAAGCGGAATTAACAGAAAATCTGGATGAGGCTGAGTGGGAGTGGTTAATTCCCCATGTGCAGCGGGATTCGGTGATTGTGGTGGTGGCTGAATTAGATTTGTTGGATGTGGGGGTGGCGATCGCCAGCGATCGTGTATCTCAAGTCCAAACCTGGATTGATGAAGCATTGATTGCCAAGCCTTCAGTTAGTCAGGTGGGAGAGTGGAATGGCGATCGTACTAAGCGATTTATTACTCTGATTGTCCAGCCCTATGTGCTGGTGCAAGAAAAATGATTTGCGTTTTAACTGAGAGTCAGATGAACAAGTAGGTCAATGGTTAAAAATCCATGACCTACTAATTAACAATTAGCCATGATAATTTGAGTCTTACCTATCTCTGACTAACCTGCCGATTAGAAACACCAGCTTGTCTGAGAAACTGCGTAATTGTTTCACTGGGAATGATCAAGGTGAAGCCAGAAACATCGGAACCAAACGTTACCATACCGATAACTTCTCCCCGATCATTAGCTGAACTTCGGTTACACTCCAATTCAATTGATGGCGCTGCGCTAAATCCTGTACCTGGGCAGGAGTAAATTCTGGTAATTCTACTGCCAAACCCACATTAAACGGGGATTGATTCAGATCCATTGGGACATACACTTCTGTTGAGTGTACTATTACTAACCGCAGTTTTTTCCAGATATCGCGCCGCTTCGATTCCTCATGTAAATTTCGTAACAATCCGAAAAAGTCCCTGTAGATTTCCGGATATTCAAATACTCGATCCACCTCGTCTAAGCCCAGAGTCAACGGTTTGTCGATTTCTGGCAACAGATACTCTTCAAAGTAAGCTTTGCAGCACATGTTGCTGCCGACACTCTCGGCTAAATCCCAATGATTATTTAAAAGTCGGAGGAAGTTTGGAGGAGGATGCTCCCAGTTATGTGGTGCGCCAAGCTGACGATGATCTTTATCACGGACTGAATGCTGCTGAGTTTTGTTACGTCTTTAATTCCCGGCAGATGGGGAAGACTAGCTTGCAAGTCCGCATTATGAAAAGGCTGCAAGCAGAAGGAATTGCCTGTACTACGATTGATGTTTCTGGGCGAGGTATCCAAAATATCAAGCCAGAGCAGTGGTATGGTGCTATTGTCTACACACTGATAAAAGATTTTGAGATTGCTAATCCCAGTGAGTTCCTGCGGAGTTGGTGGCGCGATCGCATCGATTTATCACCCGTGCAACGCTTGGGGGAATTTATTGAAGAGGTGCTGCTGGTAGCATTGCAAACAAACATCGTGATTTTTATTGATGAAATTGATAGCATTCTCAGCTTAAATTTCCCCAGTGATGATTTCTTTGCTTTGATCAGAAGCTGTTATGAGCAACGCACCCGCAACAGCGAATACAATTGTCTTACTTTTGCCTTAGTTGGGGTAGCTACACCGAGTGATTTGATTGCCGACATAAAGCGCACACCTTTTAATATTGGTAAAGCAATTCAATTAAAGGGCTTTCAGATACATGAAGTAGAGCCTTTGTCAAGAGGTTTAGAGGGAAAAGTAGACGATCCCCAAGCTGTGATGAAAGAGGTATTGGCATGGACTGGTGGACAGCCGTTTCTCACACAAAAGCTGTGCCAAATTATTGGGAGTAGGGAGTCAATACTACTCGGTTAAGGATTTGTGGTGGGAATTTAAGGTGTAGAGACGCGAAATTTCGCGTCTCTACATAGGTTGATGGTTGATAATTTATCTCAGCCCTTGCAG
>CAZZYE010000458.1:4340-6472 GCA_964658145.1 uncultured Stigonema sp. | reverse complement strand
TTTTCGATAATCCTGATAGATATAAGATAGACTTGTTTTTACCTTATGAATAACAACCCTTATTTTACTTGCCTTGTATGCATCCAAGTTACCACGCTAGGGGGAGGTTTACTCCCCATCTGACTTTTCCTTTGTTGCTCCCACTCAGTTCAGCATAAGATGTAAGGGCAAACGGTCGTGTTGAATTAAGTCTTGATAAGTTTCGCGCTCTAGGATAACGCTGGCTTTTCCATTGGATACTAAAACCGCACTCGGTCGAGGTATCCGATTGTAATTAGAGGATTGACTGTAATTGTAAGCACCTGTACCCATGGCAACAAGTATATCTCCTGGTTCTGTTTTAGGTAACCGGATATCCTTGAATAGGATATCTCCAGACTCACAATGTTTACCTGCAATAGTTACAGTTTCTGTTAATAGAGCAGACATTCGGTTAGCGACAACAGTTTGATTGGTTGCCTGATAAGTGATTGGACGAGGATTGTCTGACATACCTCCATCAACTGCCAGATATGTCCGAATCTGCGGGACTTCTTTTCGACTTCCAAGAGTATAGGCTGTGACACCAGCATTACCAACTAAGGATCTACCAGGTTCGCACCGTAGCTGAGGGAGGGGAATCTGGTATTTTCCACAAGCAGCGACAATAGCTTCACTGATTATTTTTACCCAGACTTTAATACTAGGAGGAATTTCGGTTTGAGTATAGCGGATACCTAAACCACCACCGACATTGAGAGCCTTAATTGGTAGATCGTAGTCTAAGGCTTTAACCAACCACTGCACCATAGTGTCAGCGAGATGGCGATAGGGTTGTAGATCGAAAATCTGAGAACCGATGTGTGCATGTAGACCAACACAGGATAGATAAGAGTTGTGGCGAAGAAAGGCGAAAATTTCATCTATTTGACTTGGATCGAAACCAAACTTAGAGTCGAGTTTACCAGTGAGTATATACTCGTGGGTGTGACACTCGATGGCTGGAGTTAGTCGCAGCATGATTTGAAGTGGTTTCTGAATAGAAGCAGCTTTGGCTATGTCCGTCATTGTGTATAGTTCTAGCCAGTTATCTACAATAACGGTGCCACCAACCTCCATCGTTAGTTTTTGCTCCTCAAAAGACTTGTTATTACCATGAAGGTAGAGCATGTGAGGACTAATACCTGCTTGTAAGGCAGTGTAGAGTTCACCACCCGACATCACATCGATTCCTAATCCTTCACTTGCTACAATTGCACAGACAGCCTTACAGCTCCAAGCTTTTGAAGCATAGAAGACCTGAGATTCGCCTGGATAGTATTGCTTAAATGCATCTCTATACTGACGACAAGCTGTTCGTAAGGTCTCTTCGTCTAATATATAGAGAGGAGAGCCAAACTGCTCGACTAAAACCACAACGTCACAACCGCCAATTTCTAGATGGTCTCGTTGATTTATCTGTGCTGTAAGGGGGAGAAGTTCTTGGTTCGGCGATCCAGGACAAGTTTTGTGAGGTAAATAGGATTTCCCAGAACTTATAAACTCGACGGATTGAGGTGACATCATAAAATAAGCGGGGTAAGATTCGTAAATGGAGAAGACAAAGATAAGCGCGGAAATATCTATGCTGGGATCGGAATTTTCTCACTACCAGCAAGCCCAAAGGTAGCGTGAATTGCTTGTAAAGCCTTAACACCTTCCGCTTGTGCCACGACACAGCTAATTTTTATTTCTGAGGTGGCAATCATTTGAATATTAATTTCGTGCTGTGCTAACGCCTCAAACATTTCAGCCGCAACGCCTCGTTGTCCCACCATGCCCGCACCCACAATACTTACCTTGGCGATCGCTGCATCCAGAATAACTTCACCCCATCCAAAGAAAGCTGCTGCTTCTGCCAGGATTTCCCGTGCAAATTCCGCATCTATGCGTGCAACAGTGAAAGCAATATCGCGACTGAGAACATTATCAATCACCCGACAGCGCGGTGATTGGATAATCATGTCAACACTGATTTTATGCTGCGCTAATAGACCAAATAATGAAGCTACCATTCCTAGACGATCTGGTACTTGGCGAATTGCCAGACGGGCTTGGTTCATATCTAGGGCGACGCCACGGACGGGGGAAATGGGGAGTGGGGAGTAGGGAGT
>CAZZYE010000458.1:0-4330 GCA_964658145.1 uncultured Stigonema sp. | reverse complement strand
CTCCCCACTCCCCACTCCCCCTACCTCAAAAGCTGTGCGGAGTGCGACAACGGCGCGATCGCATAAAAGTGCATCGATCACGCAACTAACTTTCACTTCACTGGTGGAAATCATCTGAATGTTCACCCCGGCGTCTGCGAGGGTGGCGAACATCTTGGCAGCCACGCCAGGACGTCCGATCATTCCGGCGCCTGCGATGCTAACTTTGGCGATATTTTGTTGTACCGTGACCTCGGCGAGTTCTGCTTCGGCTCCCTGATAAGAGCGCAGAACAGCGACGATTGCCGCTGCGACAGCTTCTGCCCGTTTTAAACTCGGTGTCCTCACGGTAAAAGCAATGTCGTTTGTATCACCTTCATGTATCGACTGGATAATTAAATCTACGTCCACATTCTGACGGAAAATTTTTCCAAACAACCGCGCTGCTATGCCTGGTTTGTCTGGTACTTGTAGCAGTGCTACCCTCACTTGGTGAGTATCAAATGTGATATTATCTACTGAGCGATCAATCTCTAGATTAATTAATGAGCGCGGCTGTGGTTTTGGGGAAAGGACCCAAGTACCAGGGTCATATGTCCAGCTAGAACGAACCACCAAGGGAACACCATAGTTTCGGGCAATTTCCACTGCACGGGGATGTAGTACTTTTGCCCCCAAGCTGGCAAGTTCCAGCATTTCATCGCTGGTGATTTCATCCATTAGCTGTGCCTCTGGAATCAAACGGGGGTCGGTAGTGAAAATCCCTGGGACATCTGTATAAATTTCACAACAATTTGCATGTAATGCTGCTGCCAGAGCCACTGCTGAAGTGTCACTCCCGCCACGTCCCAAGGTAGTTATTTCCCATTCTGCAGCGTTGGTTATACCTTGAAAGCCAGCCAAAACAACCACTTTGCCCTGATTTAGATGCCGCATAATACGCTCAGTTTCAATATGCAAAATCCGAGCGCAGGTGGGTTCGGTTTCGGTAACAATTCTTACTTGAGCGCCTGTGAGGGAAATAGCTGGTTGTCCCAACTCTTGCAATGCCATACTAACTAAGGCAATGGATACTTGCTCACCAGTTGAAAGCAGCATATCCACTTCTCGGCGGTTAGGATTTTGAGAGATGAGGTGCGCTAGTTCGACGAGTCCATCAGTGGTTTTACCCATCGCGGAAACTACCACTACCAGAGAGTTCCCTGCTTTAACACTCTTACAGACGCGCTGTGCCACGGCTTGAATCCGCTCTGCTGAACCGACAGATGTACCACCGTATTTCTGAACTATGAGCGCCATAAGTTTATGCAATCAATTGTGCTTGGTAAATCAACAATTAAATCAATGTGCGATCAACTCTAACTGCATTTGCTCTCTTAAATCCCTCTTGCAATGCCACTAAGCAACC
The DNA here is from genome assembly GCA_964658145.1 of uncultured Stigonema sp. Classification (GTDB taxonomy): domain Bacteria; phylum Cyanobacteriota; class Cyanobacteriia; order Cyanobacteriales; family Nostocaceae; genus Stigonema. Next base: position 2,943 of record CAZZYE010000458.1, on the reverse strand, counting down.
CTCTTAACAGTTGCAGTAGCAGGATCGCTAACATTGGGGAAATGTCAAGAGTACCACCCAGCGGCGGAATAACTGAACGGAACAGTTTTAAAAAGGGGTCTGTCAACTGACTTAAAATTGAAAATGGTGGAGCTAACCAATTGATATTTGGGAACCAGCTTAGGAGAACCCGAATCACAAGCATATACATATAAATGCTTAAAAAAGTAACCAACGTATTAATCAGGAAGGCGACTGAGTGACTCATGGAAGTGGAGGTTTACTACTAAATTAAAATGGTAATAGTGAATTGAATTTGATTGAACAGAGACTAATTAGTAAACACAAATTTCATCCGACGCTGCTTCCGAATAGTAAAATCAAACCTAGATGTGCGTCTACGTCAGAACAAACGCGACTATCCAGTAACTGGACTTTCAAACATGGTGATGAGTTTAGTTGGGAAATACTGAAATAAGCTGACTTAATCAAGCTTTCTTTTATTAATGTATTGCTCTTATTAAAAATCATCAATATATCCCTATGTATATTTGGCAAATCTTTCTATTTATCTAAAATCACATCTTGCACCAGTTGCAATAACGCTATTTTTGTAGGGTGGGCATCGCCCACCATTGACCGAAAGAGCCTATTTTTGCGTTGGTGGGCACTACACGAACTATCGAATGGTGCAAGATCTCAGTAAAGATACTTTCTCTCGGTTTCATTAGTTATGCCGGAGAAGATAAGCTCTAAGTTTAGGTTGAATATATATCTAGAAATACATTTTTTATTTTAGTCAATTCTGCTCTCGATCATCAGCCCAATTGACTAAATAGTAATAATTCAGGTAGTGGGATGTAAAAGCGATCGCCCAGACCGAAGATGGAAAGTTTCTACATCTTTAATTTGCCAATACCTGGGTGGGCACCACAGTGGACCAGCGCCTTTGTTTGGTTTTCGCTGTTTGCTGGGTGTGTTCAGAAAATGCCCGATTGTATGCGATCGCTAGCTTACGGGTAGCCGCTTGGGCAAGCCACTGGTTGTAAGCTTCAAAGGATTCAACGTACACATCCGCCTCCATCAGGGCGAAGTAAGTGCCACTGAATTGGGAATCTCTCAACCGATATTTGCCCGCACGCATCGGCGTCAACATCAAGGAAATGGTACGGTTGGGGATGATGTCCTGCTTGATGCGGAACTCAGGGACGTAGAAACCGTGGAGAACGTCCTCCGACTTCATCGCCAAGTGGGCGATCCGATTTATTGGCAGGTGCAATTCGGTACTGGTGACATTCTTACCCGGATAGCGGAAAGACCAAGCCCACTGCTTGGCGACAACCTCAATCTCTTCAGCAACAGGTTTGGTATCGTTGCCGAGTGTTGCGGTTGCGGCGTCAGCAGGTTCAGTTTCCAGGGGCATATGCAGATGCACTATCGGCGGCAGACCTTGGATATCGATTTGCTGATAAATTTTGTAGCTTTGACCAGCGATCCACAATACCAGCAGAGTCGGGATCGCTGTCCAAAGAATCTCCAGTTTCACATTGCCTTTAACAGCGCGACCATTGCTGAAGTCTCCCTTTGGTGCTCGACAGGTAAGTATCGAATACCCGATAATGCCGACGATCCCAAGGAATATGAACGCTCCCAGCGCGACCATAAAGCTAAACAAATCATCGATCCGCTTTGCTTCTGCTGTTCCTTGAGGAGGCATCCAGGAGTAGGCTTGCTGTCCAATCCAATAGCTAGCAACAATAATCGCCGCTACAAAACTAGCTAATAGCAGCGTGTTGAAAATTTTCTTCATAAATAGAACAACATCTGGCTTACTTCAGTAGCAAATTGGGGTTTTTATTCTGCCAATGTGTTCTAATCAGGTCTTTTTACAGTGCGGCGACTAGCAGCCAGAGACTTGGCTTCAATGAAGATGTGCTTTACCTCGGGGTGATAAGTACGAATGGTTTCTTCCAGACGACTCACCGCTAATGCCACCTCCTCTGATGAAAGCTGGATGTAGAAGTGAATTTCCAAGTTGAGCAACACTTCGTCAGGACCGAGGTGCATTGTCAGTGTACGCATCACCCGCTCCACTGCAGGCTCATCTGCCGCCAGTCGGCGGATATTGTTCACTGTCTCAATATCAGCGCTTTCACCTATCAAAAGTCCTTTACTTTCATAAGCTAGAACTATGGCTACTACAGCCAGAATGATGCCAATGACAATGGAACCGATGCCGTCGAAGGCAGGATTGTGGAACTGATGCCCTAAGAAAATACCTACAAAGGCGACCACTAAACCTAATAGAGCGGCAGAGTCTTCAAAGAGCACGGTGAAGACGATCGGGTCTTTACTGGTGCGTACTGCCTCCCAAAAGTTCTTTTCTCCCTTTGTAGCCAACAATTCTGTGAAGGCAACTTTCCAAGAAAAGCCCTCAAAGACTACCGAGAAACCCAGCACGACGTAGTCCCATGTGGGGTCCTTTAACGGTCTGAGGTTGAGCAAATGGGTGACGCCCTGGTAAATAGATATGCCCCCACCAACGGTGAAAATCATCATGGCGACAATTAGGGTCCAGAAATAGAGTTCCTTGCCGCGACCAAACGGATGGTTTGCATCTGCTGGTTTTTGGCTCATGTGAATTCCCAGCAGCAGTAGCAGCTCATTGCCAGTGTCCGCCAGAGAATGAATACCCTCTGACAACATAGCTGAGCTGCCACTGAGAGCAGCGGCTACAAATTTAGTGATAGCGATCGCAAAGTTAGCGCCAATGGCAGCGAAGATCGTTTTCTTGCTTGAGGTTGATGCCATATAAGGGGTAGCTTATCTTGTTAAAGAGCAGCAGGAAATAGAGAAACTTGATAACTCAAATTTTTTATCTATAGGAATCCGATTTGATTATCGAAAAAATACAGGTTCTGTAGGGTGGGCACTGCCCACCAAAGCCCAAATGTGGTGGGCAGT
>CAZZYE010000457.1:0-6474 GCA_964658145.1 uncultured Stigonema sp. | reverse complement strand
TAATTGTGAATTTACGGTTTGGGCACCGAAAACAGATGCCGTAGCAGTAGAAATTGTCTCGCCCCAGCCACGGTTACTCCCAATGCAGCAGCAGGAGGGGGACTACTGGCAAGTCACGGCTAAGGATATTGAACCAGGAACGCTCTACTTATACCAACTAAATACTGGTGAAACCAGACCAGATCCGGCATCGTATTTCCAACCGGAGGGTGTTCATAAAGCTTCGCAGGTGATTGACCAAAGCTTTACTTGGAATGACAGCAATTGGTCTGGCGTTCCAATCGATGCGATGATTATATATGAGCTGCACGTTGGTACTTTCACGCCAGAAGGCACTTTTGAAGCGATCGTTCCCCGATTGAGGGATCTACGGGAGTTAGGAGTTACGGCAATTGAACTGATGCCGATCGCTCAATTTCCCGGGGATCAACCTACTGATAATCAACATGCCTATCGCAATTGGGGCTACGATGGCGTTTATCCGTTTGCTGTCCAAAACTCCTACGGTGGTTCTGAAGGGTTGAAGCGGTTGGTTGACGCCTGTCATCAAGAGGGAATTGCCGTGGTTCTTGATGTGGTTTATAACCACTTTGGTCCAGAAGGCAATTACATGAGCCTGTTTGCACCTTACTTTACAGAAACTTATCGCACTCCTTGGGGCAGTGCCATTAACTTTGATGATGCCGAAAGCCATCATGTGCGTAACTTTTTTATTCAAAATGCTCTGTACTGGCTGCGGGATCATCACATTGATGCGTTACGCTTGGATGCAGTTCATGCTATCTACGATTTAGGCGCGAAACACTTTTTAGAAGAACTGGCAGAAAATGTTGCGGAACTGTCCAAGCAACAGGGGCGAAAACTTTATCTGATTGCTGAAAGTGATTTAAATGATGTCCGAATCGTTCGTCCGCCTGAGTTAGGAGGATACGGGTTAGATGCCCAATGGAGTGATGACTTTCATCACGCGCTGCATGCGTTGCTGACAGGGGATAATATCGGGTATTACCAAGATTTTGGCAAGTGCGAACACTTGGCAAAAGCTTACCAAGACACCTTTGTGTATGACTGGAAATATGCGCCGCATCGCCGAAGATTTCATGGGAATTCCGCAGGCGATCGCCAACCCAATCAATTTGTCGTCTGCATTCAGAATCATGACCAAATAGGCAATCAACTCCTAGGTGAGCGGTTATCCAAACTTGTATCGTTTGAAGCGCTGAAGCTAGGTGCGGGTGCAGTGTTACTTTCTCCTTACATTCCCTTACTATTTATGGGTGAGGAGTATGGTGAAGAAGCGCCTTTCACTTACTTTGTTAGTCACGCCGATCTAGATTTAATTAAGGCAGTTAGACAAGGAAGAAAATCAGAGTTTGAAGCTTTTCACTTGGCAGGAGAACCGCCCGATCCAGAATCTTCGGAAACGTTTGTGAACTGCAAGTTGAATTGGGAAAAACGCAAAGAAGGAAAACACTTGGTTCTCTGGTCGTTTTATCAACGCCTGATCCAATTGCGTAACACAATTCCGGCTTTAGTGAAGCGCGATCGGCAAAGTATAGAAGTTGGTTTTCTTGAAGCTGAAAAAATAGTATGGTGGCGCAGGTGGAGTGACGAGAATCAGATACTTTGCTTGATGAACTTCAACGAAAGTGATATGACTTTCGGTCCGGAATTAACTAGTAGCGGTTGGAAAAAGCTTTTAGATTCTGCTGATGAACATTGGCAAGGTTCTGGTTCGCTTTTGCCTCAGAAAATTAGTTCGGGGCAGGAATTAACTTTGAGAGGGCAGAGTTTTGCGCTTTACGAAAGTTCGGAATTATAATGGTTCATGCATTTAATGAACAGTAGATGTAGGGTGGGCATTGCCCACCTTATATAAAAGAACCGCAGAGGCGCCGAGGGCGCAGAGAAAGAAGAGGAGATATATGCGAATTCCAACGGCTACTTATCGAATTCAGTTCAATTCTGCATTTGGTTTTGACGCAGCCAAAGCAATTACAAGCTATCTGGCAGAATTGGGAATTTCTGACCTTTATGCTTCTCCTATTTTTAAGGCAAGACCTGGAAGCCCTCACGGGTATGATATTGTTGACCCTACTCAGTTAAATCCAGAGTTAGGAAGCCAGGAAGATTTTGAAGCTTTAATTGAGGAAATAAAACAGCAAGAGATGGGTTGGGTACAGGATATTGTACCCAACCATATGGCTTATGACAGTCAAAATAAGTATCTCATGGATGTGCTGGAAAATGGTCCTGATTCAACTTATGTTGACTACTTTGATATTGCCTGGAATTCTCCTTTTGCTAGTACCCTAGAACCTATTTTGGCTCCGTTGCTGGGAAATTTTTACGGAGATTGTTTAGAAAATAGTGAAATTCAACTCCAGTATGATGAAAGTGGACTGAGTGTTAAATATTACGGTTTGACGCTGCCACTTAAATTAGAATCTTATGCCAATTTTTTAAATCGGAATTTAGGTAAATTAGTTGCAAATTTAGGGAGAAAGCATCCTACATTTGTCAGGTTGCTTGGTATTCTCTATAGCGTCAAAAATATTCCTTCTGAGGCAACGATTCGGCAAAGACGAGATCAGACAGATTTTGTGAAGGGGCTACTTTGGGAACTCTACACAGATACCTCAGAAGTCAAAACATTTATTGATGATAATTTGCAACTTTTTAATGGTGAACAAGGAAAACCAGAAAGTTTTAATCTGTTAGATAATGTACTTTCTGAACAGTTTTATCGCCTCTCTTATTGGAAAGTTGGGGCTGAAGAGATTAATTACAGAAGATTTTTCACTGTCAATGAGTTGATATCAGTTAAGGTAGAAGAGTTAAAGGTATTTAATAATACCCATTCTCTGATTTGTCAGCTAGTGGAAGATGGTAAGTTTACTGGTTTGAGAATCGACCATATTGATGGTCTTTATAACCCAACACAATATTTAGAGAGGCTGAAAGAAAAAGTAGGTGATACATACATCACTGTTGAGAAAATTTTGCAGTTTGGCGAAGATTTACCTAGTAACTGGTCAATTGAAGGCACTTCTGGTTATGATTACTTAAATTATGTCAATAATGTTTTCTGTCAAACGGAAAACCAAGATAAGTTTACTCAGATTTACTCGGATATTACAGGCAGTAAAATCCCATATGAGCAAATCGTTGCTGAGAAAAAGCATCTGATCATAGAGAGAAATTTAGCTGGTGATATTGATAACCTGAGTTTTCTGTTAAAGAAAATAGCAGGTATGTATCGGCATGGTAATGACTTTACAATTAACGGTTTGAAGCGGGCGCTGGCAGAATTACTGACCCGGTTTCCGGTATACAGAACTTATATAACTCGAGAGGGTGTATCTTGCATCTCTCGCTCCTATATTCAGGAAGTGATTGAAGCGGCTAAAGCTTACACACCACTGTTGAACAATGAATTGAACTTTATCGAAAAGTTGCTGTTGCTGGAATATGAAGATTCTCTGACTCAAGCTGAACAAGAGCAGTGGCTTTACTTTGTGATGAGAATGCAACAGTACACGGGACCATTGATGGCGAAAGGCGTTGAGGATACTGCTTTCTACGTTTATAATCGCCTGATTTCCTTAAACGAAGTTGGGGGTGAGCCTGGTCGCTTTGGCATTAATATTTCAGAGTTTCATGACTTTAATCAGAAACGGCAAACTCGTTGGCCTTATGCCATGAGTACTACCTCAACCCATGATACCAAGCGGGGTGAAGATAGTAGAGCAAGGCTCAATGTCCTCTCGGAAATCCCTGAGGAATGGCAAAAACAAGTCCGCGCTTGGAGTGAAATGAATCGTTCCCATAAACAGAGAGTCAAGCGTTTAACTATGCCAGACAGGAACGATGAGTATCTTTTCTACCAAACGCTGGTTGGGGCGTTTCCGTTTTTTGAACATGAGTATGCTAGCTGTGTTGAGCGCGTGAAAGATTATCTTCTTAAAGCTATCAGAGAAGCGAAAGTTTACACTGCTTGGCTCCGAGAGAATAGCACTTATGAAAATGCTTTTACTGATTTTGTCACGGCAGTTCTAGAACCTTTAGAGGACAATTCCTTCTTAAAAGAATTTCTACCTTTCCAGAAGTCGGTTGCGTACTATGGTATTTTCAACTCCCTCTCGCAAACACTCCTGAAAATTGCCTCTCCTGGAGTCCCAGACTTTTATCAAGGAAGCGAGTTGTGGGATTTTAGTCTGGTTGATCCTGATAATCGGCGTCCGGTAGACTTTGAAACGCGGCAATCCTCGCTGAAAGCAATTAAGGAGCAGGCACAAACAGATATTCTCAAGCTGATTTCTCAGTTACTCGCCACTAAGGAAGATGCTAGAATCAAGCTATTTCTAATTGTCCAAGCTTTAAAAGCAAGAACAGAGTATAAAGATGTTTTTCTGGAAGGTAGCTACTTGCCTCTAGAGGTGAGTGGTAAATTTAAAGAGCATATAGTTGCTTTTGCTAGAAGCGATGGGAATCGGATGATTGTTACCATTGCTCCCCGCTTTTTCACCAGCTTGATTCAACTAGGAGAGTCTCCGCTAGGAAACCAAGTTTGGGATGATACTTGTCTTCATCTACCACCAGATGCCCCATCATCTTGGAAAGATGCCATTACTGAGCAGATGGTGCAAGCTGATGGTAATCTGATAATTGGCGACGCGCTGAAATACTTTCCTGTAGCTCTGCTAATCGGGCAAAATGCAAGGTGAACTACCCCGCCGCTAATTAGACGGGGCTTCTGAACTCACCGGGGAGTGCCTCCAATTGGACTTACGTCCTCTCATAGCAGCAGCAGGGGGGCGCTAAAAGCTGTTATCAGTCGATCAGCCCACTATAAGGCAACTTGATTGGATGCAATGCACGACATTGTAGGGGCGGGGTTACCCCCCCCTTACAGTCATAACGAAAGCTTTTACGGCGATGTACAAAACCGTCGCCTTACTTATCTTTGACACTCTCCGGGCTAAAGCCACGGAGATTATTAAGACTTCTCAGCCCTAATATCCATTAACCCGACGCTGCCTAATCTTTAAAGTACGTCTAGTTTTTTTGTTAGTAGCAAACCGAGGATTATCAATTTGATGCCTATCAGAAAGGTGTACAAGTTTGATTAAACCCAAATCACATCCAATAACTGATTTAACTTCGGTTAAAGGTTTAGGGATGTAGTCAGGCACGGTTTTATCCTCAATCCGCACCGACACATACCAACCATCTTGACGTTTTCTAATGGTGGCAGCCTTGATAGTAAATCCAGTTGGAATTGGTCTGGAGTTATGAAACCTCATCCACCCAATAGACGGCAGATAGATTTTGTTGCCTTGTATTTTTACACCAACAGCAAATGTAAAAGATGTGAAGTTAGAGCGATTCTTAAACTTTGGGAATCCCCTACCTTAAATCTACCTGACTGGGGGGAATCGCTCACAAATTGCAATTCATCGCTTGCTTACCCTAATTACTTATGTGCTTGATTTTATTTTACTTGGAACGAATGCGTTCTTTAACACTTAGTCGTAAAATTTACATTCATATTTACGGGTCAACATATGACCCAACAAGTTTACTGAAAAGATAAAGAAAAGTTATCACCATAACGCCAGAAAATTAACATATTTATTATTTTCTACAGTGGTAGCTTTTCACCAGGAAAAGCATGTATGCTCAAGTAAGTCTGTAAAGTACATGTGAAGCAAATACATTTGTTGAGAAAAGTTTTTCTACAATATCAGGGCATCCCATTTACTTAAGGGGAGAGGACTTTTATGGGTGCAGTTTTCCCTTATCGTCAATAGTTGCTTCTTGAACACCGACTGAGGATTTGTTATGGTGCGAGAATCACGCATTGATCTTGTTTCTGGGGAGTTACCTAAACAATTAGAGGCGTTGCTGAATTACGGTAGGAATTATGCATGTAGAGACGCGAAATTTCGCGTCTCTACAAGGATTATGGATACCCAAAAAACAAAATTTATACATGAAATCAGCAACGCCCAATTAGATATTGCCAAGGTTGCAGTTGATAGACTGGGCATTTTGTCTGCGGAGATATATCAGTTTTTGCCCTTCTTTAGCCTATTGCATCCCAGTCCTTGGCAGGGATGGACCGAAAGAATATGTACTTACCCTGATATTTTAGTTCAGCCTTATCTTCTAGAGTGCAGGTTGAAAAAGGGTTTTCAAAAAGTATTTTGGATGGAGAAGTAAGATTTAATACTTGAGAGTTAGCGTTTTTTAGGGATATTGCACTATCTATTAGTATAATGGGATACATTTGTTGTTCCAGAGTTCTCCTAGGTGAAATGGAGAGGGCTTAATCATATAACTGGTTTGTCCAGTTGGTCGTAAAGCTTTAGTGCAATATTCTTTTGCTTTTGTAAAGGATGGATGAATGCAATCCGCAGTTGCACATACCTGCACCTAGGGACTGGTAATAGCTAATGGCTAATAGCTAAT
>CAZZYE010000456.1:0-6483 GCA_964658145.1 uncultured Stigonema sp. | reverse complement strand
CATAAATAAATCGCGTAGCGCCGCTGATTTAGAGGCTTGCATCCTGTTTTATTTTTGAATTTTTAAGCAGGGGGAAAGCGAGGGTCACTAAGTACAAGAAATATTGGCAGATTATTCTTTCCACACCTAACTACTAGGAGAACTGTGATGAAAAGAGCAATTCGATGGGGAGCTATCGTACTTGGACTGAAAAAATCCAAGCTTTATTTCCCAGGAGAAAAACAACTTTATCTGTTCACCAAGCGTCCCATACTTCATCACGACTTTACTCCAAAATTCTTACACGATGCCATCCATGAACTGCAAGCAATTTTGCAAGCCAAAAACTTACTCTCAAATCCTAGTGGTAAATTTGACTTGGAAACTGAGTCGGCGGTGAAAGAATTCCAGAGACAAAATAATCTCTATGTTGATGGAATAGTTGGACCACTGACTTGGGCTTGTCTTTGCTACCCAAGGCTTTCCCTCAAAGCTAGCAGTTTGTCCCCAGAATTACAGGATGCAGTTAATGAACTGCAAAATATCCTGCACAAAGAAGGAACCTTAAAAAAAGAACCTGATGGGTATTTTGACAAGCAAACCGAAAGAGCAGTTAAACGCTTCCAGAGAATCTATGGACTGAAAGATGATGGTATGGTTGGGGCTGCGACTTGGGCTGTTTTGTTGGGAATGCGACAAAAAAGAGAAAAGAGTTTTCCCGGAATACTTTATTTCCTACCACTTCAGTCCTTGTTTTTGTGGAAGCAGTTTTTAATGATTTTTTGCATCTTACTAGGTATTTATTATAGCCCTCTACCAGGCTCCCCTCCTCAATTTAATACAGCCATAGCGACTGCCTATGGACTCACTTGTGTAGTGCCTTTTCTGCTAGAGTCTTTACCGCTGAAGCAGTCTAACCAGCAAAGCTTGCTACTTTTTGAATATGCCCCCTACGTGTTAACAGGTATTTTTTGGAAACCAATTATTAATTACCTATTGACATTGGTTAAGTAATCATTGGCTACTGCTAAATCTTCAAGATTTAAGTTGTACTAAGCTGTTGCGCATAATCTGGGCGGGCATTGCCACAACCGCAGGAAATGAATGACGAGCATCGTCGAAGCCACAGTGGGCATCGATCGCCTCGATGTTTAATCGTAACGGCAATAATTGTTGAGTCTTGGCGTTAGGGACATTTTTGTGGTAAAAAACCCCTATAACTTTACTTTAGATAGAACTTCGACTAGCCACTGTTGGGAGACGATTGAATACAGAAGACTCAAAGCCTGAACTTTCTGGTGCAGGGGGAAATTGGCAAGTTACTGAGGAAACCGATGACCGCACGGTTATCCAACAGCAAGATCGCCTCTGTTGTGGTCCTGCTTGTGCTGAGATGTTACTGAGAGAGCAAGGAGTCATTAATATTAGTCAGAAGACAATTGCGTATATATCGGGAACGCCTGTGAGCGTTCCTAACCTGGCACGGACGCTTAACCAACTTGATCCTAGTGATTTGAGACAGTGGATTGGGGGTGGTTTAGAGATTCCTGGAGCAAGTTCTGCCGAATTGCTAGAGGTGTTAATGTCCACAGGAGCTTGGATAGCAGAACTGCGAGAACCTGGGGCACGTTTGGGTCACTTAGTTGTTGTTGACGGATTTGATGATTTTGGCATAATCCTGATCAAAGACCCTTGGGATGGTACAAAGTATAAAATGGAAAAAGAAGAATTCTTGCAATACTGGACGCTTCAAGGCATTTACATCAGAAAATTATGAAAACCCTAGTTTTGAACATTCAACCCTTACCTAATGAGGACTCCCTAGAAGTCTGGATGTTAATTGGGGATAGGCAGTACCAGTTCACATTCAGTCGAAAATTTGACTCCTTTGGGAAGCATAAACTGCAAATTATCACCCATGACAGTAATTTTGGGGAAACTTTTAAATTTAACCAACATATAGTTGGCGAAGTAATGAATTTAGTCCGGCGGTTTTACAAGGGTGAGAGCGTTAAGCTGCCGACTGTGGTTGGAGATTTTGGCACTTCTGAACAAGCATTAGCATTACAAAAGCCATTTAATAAGGGAGTTGAGATTGGAGCGTAGTTGCTTGGTTGCGATACCCCTTGCGATTACTAACTTACCAACTGCAGTATAAACTCCATGTTTTTACACCCAGAATGATAGTGAATAACTTCAAGCTGTAAATTTTTGTAATAAATTGTCGAGGAGGTAAGAGCGATGGCTGAAGTTGTTATCCAAGATTTAGATCCTGCACTACTCCAGAAGCTGGAAATGCTTGCGAAGCTTCATGGGCGATCGCTACAAGCTGAGTTAAAGTCTATCCTGGAGGCAGCAGTTCAAAATGCAGTTACCAAAACGCCAGAAGAATTAGGCTGGAGTCCTGGTTTTTTTGAGAGAACAGCAGGAAAGTGGGAAGGAGAACCGCTAACACGGGGGGAACAAGGAGAATATGAACAGCGCCTCTGGGAACTTCTGTGATTTACCTGCTAGATACTAATACATGCATTCAATATATTACACGTCGGAGTTCACCTATTGTTGATAAATTAGCTAGGGTACCACGCCAAGATATAGTACTGTGCGATATTGTAAAAGCTGAACTCTATTATGGTGCTTATAAAAGTGTTCGCTTTGAAAGTAACTTGGCATTGTATCGGGAGTTTTTCAGCGAGTTTGTCAGTTTGCCATTTGATGGCATTGTCGCAGAAGTTTACGGACGTATCCGAGCGCAACTAGAGTCTTTGGGAACGCCGATTGGTCCTAATGACCTTCAAATAGCAGCGATCGCAATTGCGAACAATTTAATTCTAGTCACTCACAATACCCGTGAGTTCAGCCGTGTTGGAGACTTACGCTTTGAGGATTGGGAATTGCCAGTATAGACGCTGGCGTAGACAGGGAGCGATAAGTGGATATCGTAAGGGTGCATTTCACTACCAGAATGATAGCGAATAACTTGAAGCTGTACTAATTCACATCAAATCCAAGGTAATCGAATTCTCAGAGATTTTTTAGGTGAGCGCTTTTCTTTAATCCGTTAAGGTAGAGCGAGATGAAAGTTCACTTATATCTAAGTATAATTGCTGAGGCTGTTTATCTTTGCCTGACCCAAAATAGTTGATGACTAACGACAAAACTATCTGGATATTAGCTGTTAAGAAAAGCTTCTAGATTGTTCTGTCGCAAACTCAAAAGCAACAACTACTGGAGAGAGTCTTGAATACTTACACAGTGATCATGCTAGGTCCATCTGGCTCTGGCAAGACAGTCTTTTTGGCGAGTATGTATAAGAAGCTATCCACACAGGGGGAGCATGGCTTCTTCTTAGAAATTGATGGGGCGGAAAAAAGAAAGCGACTAAACAACATCTATAAACTGAAGGAATATATTGTAAATACTAAGCGGCAAGTAGGGATAGAAAAACAAACATCAAAAAAGCAAAGCGATTTATCGCAAAACTTAGCCATAGAAAAGTCGCATCCTAAAATTACCTCAGATGACAGTTCTCATGAGGGAAGTTGGATTATTATATTTTGTAGATTTTTAGAATATTTAGCAAAAATATGGACAAGCCGATAGTACTATTGCTCTATTCATAGCCAGTTAGCTTACACACCTTTCTCATTACCTGATAGAATCAGGGACTGGTAAGATATTGTAGATGCTATGATCGGAGAGATTGTTATATTTGCAATATATGAATAGCATTAAACCTATACAAGAAGTTTGGAACGATTTACCACCAGATTTACAACAGCAAGTCAGAGACTTCGCTGAGTTTTTGCTTAATAAACACCGCGCCTCAACTAAACCCTTACATTTAAAATGGGCGGGAGCATTGCGGGACTATAAAAACCTTTCTGCTCAAGATTTACAACGTGAAGTTTTAGAGTCTTGGGGAGATTAGGTGTTTCTCGTAGATACTAATGTGTTCTTAGAGGTATTTTTGGAGCAACAACGGGCTGAAGAATCGAGGGACTTTCTCTTAAATGCACCTGCTGATAGTCTTTATATCAATAGAATGCCGTCAACTCAAACTCAACTATTGCAACCACTGCAATCAAATGGGGCGATCGCCTTTTCTTCCCAGCAAGCGATCGCTCCATCTCATTCCCCATCTTCGACTGCTCCCAAAGCTTTCAGCCTAGTTTTCTGAGCTTCGTTTAAACCTGTGACCTCAGTGATATTCATACCTTCGTAGGGTCTATTAGCTCTGAAAGTTTTCAAACATTCACCTGTCTGAACATCCCAAAGCTTAATCGTCTCATCTTGACTGCCACTTGCTCTCCCCTTCATTGAGAAAGGTAGCGATTTTACCGCCAAATAACTCCCGAATTGGCTCAGAGACTAGCTTTAATGCTAAAGGATTACCTGAATATTTCTCAACCAGCTTTTTCAATTCTTTCTCTGACCCAGACAAGCCTTTATCCTTGAGAATTTCTTGCCCTTCTATTTGTCCCAAGCCTCCTAATGATAGGGATCTGACTGGTGATGCTTCTCCTTCCAGAGGTGCCAATTCTTGCGGTTTTTCACGAGAAGTCAGCACCAAGCAACTTATATGAGGTTCTTCCCCCACTCGTCTGAAGAGATCGCCATAACCCTCATATCCCTGTGTGTAGTGTCCGGCGCGATCGCCTCCAAGCATAATCGTTTTTTATTTCTAGGTAATAATTATCTACTCTCGAAAAATCTCTTCTCGGTGATGACCTAGAAAGTCAGGATTAGGTAAAAACTTGTCAGGCAGATTGATTTGCTTTCCACGATAAGCAAAAAAGTTAATATCTAACGTTTCTTCAGGCAAGAATTTTTCAAGATATGTACTAATCTCAAGTCTATAGTTTTCATCCAATGTAATTAATCCTCTGTCAAAAGCAACATCATGAGTACGGGCAAGACAAAGACCATTATGAGGATTCAACCTATGGTCTGGATATTTACTCCAGGGGAGTATATGGCTAGCAATCAAAAGTTCAGGTACAGGATTACCAGTGATACAGCATCTTCTACCGTATGCAGCCATGATAGTTTCCCGAAAAAAATCCTGTCCTCTCCTTACTTTGACAGTCGCTTCAGCTTCCGTCTCTACATTGGGTTTGTTTCTTGTTTTGCGCTTTTCAGTTTGTGTTTTTTCTGAAGTGATTAAGTTATCAAATAGTTTTTGAAACTTCTCTTCACTTTTAATTCCAAGTTCTTCCCAGTTATTTGTAAATTCATTCCAAATTTCTTTATCTGCTTTACTAGCACCTTTCAGTCCAGCGATGCCACGAGCATTTTGTACAGGGTCAATTGAAGCAAAGTTGCAGAGCTTCATTGCTAAACTACTTGGCGTCCTACCCAATTTTTGAGCAACTTCAATAATAATTGGATTCCTTCTATGAAATTGACCAAAGGGTAGCTTACAATATAAATTCATGGCAATTATGAGTTCGTCGTGTGACCATAGTCTCTGAGATGCCATTTTTTGCTACCTTTACAAATCAGCATTTTGATACTGATATTTAAAAATATCTAGAATGCGCGGATCTGGATATTCTTTGCCCCTGCTGAAATACTGTTATCAATGAGATCGGCGATCGTAGTCCGAATATTGTCTGCAAACGCTTGTAAAGATTCTAGCATTGCAGGGACAAGGGGTTGAGAGCAGTTCGCTAAAACCCTTGCGGCACAATTGGCAAACTCCAACAACAAGCTTAACTGCTGCTTCTCATACATAATAGTGCCACTTCATCCCGTGACCTGACAAGGCGCTTTCTGATAATCAGCCCAAAAGTGCTATCGGTACGACGTTGAAACCTTGATCCTACTGCCGACAATCGATATTCTTAATGATGTAGTCCCTTTCAATGGGGATTGCCAAGCAGAATACACTCAACCTGATCCTGAGGATTATGGCATCGATGCGAACAGGCGCAACGGCGACTTTTATTCCTTAGTTGGCTATGGCGATCGCGCAAACTCATTCACCATCTTCTACTGCTCCCAAAGCTTTCAGCCTAGTATTCTTTTTCTGCGGTTAAACCCGCCACCCCGTAGGGGCGCGGTTTCCGCGCCCTTTTACCATGTCACCAGCGCTTCAACAATAAAACAACAAAAAGCCTAATCATCAACTTCAGATTGGGAATAATCACCGTAGGGGCGTGGAGACGTTGGAGGAGACCCTGGGCGCGGTCTCCGCGCCCCTACGGGTTCTGCGTCCAATCATCAATTTAACTATGTACTGTGAAATACAATCCCCACATTCACCATCGTCGTTCTATCCGTTTACAAACATACGATTATTGCCAACCGGGTGCATATTTCGTCACCATTTGTACCCAACATCGGGAATGTTTTTTAGGCGAAGTAATAGATGGAGAAATGCAATTTACCATTAGAGGTATTATTGCAGGCGAATTTTGGTTTCATCTTCCTGAACATTTCCCGCATGTTGAATTAGATGAATTTGTTGTGATGCCGAATCACATTCATGGCATTGTTTTA
>CAZZYE010000455.1:2516-6489 GCA_964658145.1 uncultured Stigonema sp. | reverse complement strand
CCAGAACGCCAGAACGCCAGAGATTTCAATCTCTGGCTAATATAGCAACGGACAGGAAGCTTAGGACAACAATCAATTCACAATCTACGCTGTTGAAGTCATCTACAGCCGACTTGTCCTAACGGCTTTGGCGACTGCTATAGCTAAAGTCCTCTTTAGAGGACTAGAAGCAAGACTATAGCGCTTCTCCATTGAATGCATTACAGTTTTGAGTTTATTAGACCAGGCGAATGGAATTCGCGGCTACACAAACAAAGTCAGCCTGTGCGGACTAACAGAAAATTAAGGTTTATGAAAACCTGCGCTCGTCTGGTTTTGCCTGTGTAGCTGCGGTTTTAACCGCCCATTTAAGGTTAAGTTGGCTTTGGCGATTAGCCCGGAGTTTTAGTTCCAAGGCGCTGATCGCGCTTGAAGATGCCATTGCTGCTTACGACAAAGCAATCGAATTCAAACAAGATGATCGTGAAGCTTGGAACAACCGGGGCAATACACTGAGGAATTTAGGAGGCTTTGAAGATGCGACCTATTTGAGATTTAGAAGTTGAAACAAATTTTGAAGCTTGAAATCATTCCAATTCAAAGCTACCGAAGTTTCAATAGTTAAATCTCCTTGTTTAAGGTTAGCCATCAAAGCCGAACCATTTTCAAGATTATGGAAAAGGGCATCTAAAAGCTGTAATTGATTTCGAGGAAGAGTATAGTATACCTTATTGTTTTCAATTCTCACCTCTTTTGGTAAAGCTCCATTAGGAATTTTTCCTCCCAAAAATGTTGTCCATCCTGCAATAAGGTAACTGTAAATTCTCGATTCAGTGTCAAATTGAGGGGGTTTCAATAAGCGAAGCTCCCCTGATAGAGAATCTTCATTAAGAGTTATTTTCTCAGGAGTAAAATGTAATTTTATTTGAATTTTATTGTACTCTATTGTAGCAATAAGTCCCTCTTCAGAGTCTGGTTCTAAGCTTGTTAATTGCTCAACTCTAGATTCGGCTTGTTGACACAGAAGTAAAACCATCTTTTTTTTCAAAGTCAATTGTTTTACTTCTGCTTTCAAGAGAATGTATTTTTCAAGAGTTCTTTGTAGGATTTTTCTTGACTCCTGAAACGTTACTGTAATTTTGTTAAGTATGCCCATATTGAATTAATTAAAAAAAGATAACATTGGTCACTGGACTTTCACAAAGCTATCACTACATCAATCTCTTAAAACGCGAAAATGCCCAAAATAAAATAATCGAGAGCGTTTGAGAGATAGAAGCGCTCTGCATTCACGGGTATTGTATTTATAATGACCATTCATGTTCTGGATCATCGAGAGCCGCTCTCACTAATATTATATCTGCAAAGTCTTTAAATGGGCTGGATTTGGCGAGTTCTATGATGGAATGCAGGAATAAAGTTAATTGGTGATTATCATCCTGCGCTATTGCCTGATCGACTTTTTCAAACAGAAAGCGAAAATTATTGGCTCGTTCGTCAAATGAGCTTTCAAGATACCTTATCAGAACATCACGATCAGCTTGAATCTGGGCAATTGTTGTTGTTTCCCAAGCTTCAATGCCGCGCCTTTTAGTCCTCTCTTCCTCTGCAACTATCTTGTAATCGGTGTAGGCTTGAATGATAGAGTGTAAGTATTGAGCAGTATCTGTACCTGCACCGAATACTTTTACAGAAACTTTCTTAGTTATCATGTCTATTTACTTTGTAGGGTGCGGTATTTTTCTAAGATGGTCACAGTGCCAAGGTTAAGTTTTCCCTCACTGTTCAAGATTGGAGTTTTCAAAATTTCTACAAGTCCCTTCATAAGAAGTGCTACCTGTTGAAATTTTTCAGCATCTCTATTTGAATCAAAAGGTTGAGATTCAAGTACATGAAAATATTTAATCGCAATACTATTGATTGACTCTAGCTCATTCTTCAAATCATTAATCCTCTGTTTAAGCTGCATCGCATAATCTAAAGCATCACAAATATCACTTATAAATTGCCGTCTTTTAACGTCTTCCGCATGATTACCTATGTTTGACACTTTCAGTAAATCGCAAACTTTCGGTAACATACGTAAAAACAAGGGTTTCAGCCCTACCGAAAAAGGAGATGATGTGGAAAAAAATTATTTCACATCTTGGTTTGGATAAGCGCGAAGCTGTCACTAGGGGCAAGATTGGCTGAAAATATTGTTGTGTCGGTGAAAGCATAATATTGCCGTTTTATTTTAACTTATACACAAAAAATTGTGACTTAAAGGAAATCTTTGCCGCTTTTAAAGCATAAGCTTGGCAAACGTATGTAATTCAAGCTTTTTTTGTTGAAACTGCAAATTCTGACAGGACAACAGGCGATCGCACTATCGATGCAATGAGCATTCCAGCCGACCATCCGGCAAACTTATCCTTAAAAAACGGCAATCTTTTACTTTAAGTCACAAAAATTGTCACTTAAAGGATAAAGTGGCCGAAATTAAAGCATAAAATGGTCGCACAGCAGAACCTAACTATTAAGAGTGTTTGAGCAATTTGAATGCGATCGCTCGCTGATTCTGCACAACGGAATAATAAGCATTCCAGCAATTCTTTTGCGGTCACTTTATCCTTTAAAAGCGGTCACTGTTAAATGACATTCAAAATAAAGGAATTGCTTGCAATTGCGGCAAAATTATCCTTAATTAACTGAAATTAGGGTTTCAGAGTTTTATTGGCTTTATTACATGAACTTTTTGCGGAACTTTTTGCAAAGTTTGTAAGCACCATATCCAGCTACCACTGCTAATGTTGCTGGGGCGGCAACTGTTACAGCAAGACCTCCTAGCATGGTTCCCCCTCCGATCGCTGCTAATCCAGAAGTTATTCCAGCGCCACTCAGACCAGCAACACTACCAGATGCTGAAATTGCACCAACTACTCCAGCGCCACCACCTGCTAGACCTGCGGCAGCAGCAACACCTGCTTTCTTATGTTTTTTCATATCATTGTGACCTTTAATACAGGTTTGAATTTAATAGCAATCTACCCAGAAGCTATTTAAGCTATTTATGGCATAGAGCTTTTCTAGAAAAATAGAGTAATTTTTCTGAATTTATCTAAAATTTAGCTAAGATTACTTGGTTTCATTAAGTACTATACATATTGCTTGTCTAGTAATTTATACAGTTACTAAAATTATCTACTAATACTCCGGGTGCGACAAATAATGGAACTCTTCTATTTAGCGGATAAAATCACGACTTTATCCGCTAAAGCGCAACTACGAACACTAGGTTACTCCCGAACCGCCATAAGATTACCGAGCTTTTTATCTTCTTTCTCCCTTGTACTTCGCGCCTAGCCTGCGGCAACTGCAAAGCAGTACGCGGTTCATTCAAATAGGTATTCTTCGAGCGGTTCGGGAGTAATACTTATCTCAACTGTATTATTGCGCTAAATCCCTCTTTTCCTCCCTCTGCGATTCGTTAAAATAAATCACGCCACCCACCTAACACCACACACAACAATGGTCACCCAACTGTCATCTTCCACCCAAAAAGACATCATCTATCCCGAAAGCGACGGACAGCCAATGGCAGACAACACAAAGCAATTTGAGTTAATTGTACTCATCAAAAAGAATTTAGATCTGCTGTTTGCCAATAACCCTAACGTTTTCGTCGCAGGCGACTTATTGTGGTATGCCGTAAAAGACAATAACATCACCTGCAAAGCGCCTGATGTGATGGTTGTCTTTGGCAGACCAAAAGGAGACCGAGGTTCTTACCTACAGTGGAAAGAAGACAACATTCCGCCACAGGTAGTGTTTGAAATCCTCTCGCCCACTAATAGCGCTAAAGAGATGATTGGTAAATACAAGTTTTACGAGCGTTATGGTGTAGAAGAATACTACCTGTATGACCCAGACAAAGGTGAGTTGACAGGCTGGCTACGTTCTGGTGACGAATTAGCAGAAATTGAGCAAATGCTAGGATGGGTAAGTCCCCGTT
>CAZZYE010000455.1:0-2416 GCA_964658145.1 uncultured Stigonema sp. | reverse complement strand
GTCCCCGTTTAGGTATACGCTTTGAGTTATTAGATGGTGAACTTGAGATTTACCATCCTGATGGACAGCGGTTTCTTACCTATGAACAACAGGCGGAAGCTAGAGAGCAAGAACAACAACGGACACAACAGGCGGAAGCAAGAGCAGAACAAGCTGAAGCCCAACTGCAAGCTCTCCGCACCTTACTTCAAGAAAGGGGAATCAATCCAGAAGATTTCAATCCCTAATCGGGATTCACACATATAAACCAATACGCTTGCTGTTAGTAGTATTAAGTCCCTTTTCATCCCCCCTAACCCCCCTTAAAAAGGGGGGAACAAGCCCCCCTTGATAAGGGGGGTTGGGGGGATCAGCGCCTTTAACTGAACCGTATTGACGTATAAACCACTTCGCTCATAGTAGTAATACTATACTCACTGACAAAAAATGTGTTAAACCTAAATGAGAATTTCTATAACTTACAAGTAGAAAATAACGTCGATCGCCTAGACCGCTACCTTTCCCAACACCTACCAGACCTATCCCGATCTCGTATTCAACAGTTAATAGAACAAAGTAACGTCCAACTCAACGACAAAATCTGTACATCCAAAAAGATAACTGTCAAAGCAGGCGATCGCATCACTTTAAAAATACCAGCAGCCTCTCCACTAGAACTACAACCAGAAGATGTTCCCTTAGACATCCTCTACGAAGACGACTCCCTACTCATTCTCAACAAACCTGCTGGGTTAGTCGTCCATCCCGCACCCGGTCATCCAGATGGGACATTAGTTAACGCTATCTTAGCCCACTGCCCCAACTTACCAGGAATTGGGGGAGTCCAACGTCCGGGAATTGTCCATCGACTAGATAAGGATACAACAGGAGCGATCGCGATTGCCAAAACAGAAGTTGCCCATAAACATTTGCAAATGCAACTAAAAGCTAAAACAGCACGGCGAGAATACCTAGGAATAGTCCACGGTGTTCCCAAAACTCTCAGCGGTACTATAGACTTGCCCATCGGTCGCCATTCAGTTGACCGCAAGAAAATGGCAGTTGTCCCAGAAGAAAAAGGCGGACGACCTGCGGTGACTCATTGGCAAATCAAAGAACGATTGGGTAACTATACACTAATGCACTTTCAGCTAGAAACCGGACGTACCCATCAAATTCGCGTCCACAGCGCCCAAATAGGTCATCCCATTGTTGGCGACCCCGTTTATAGTTCTGGTCGTTCGGTTGGGGTAAATTTATCTGGTCAAGCACTCCACGCTTGGCGACTGAGGTTGCAACATCCAGTGTTGGGAAATTCGATAGAAGTCACAGCGACCCCTCCTGTGGAGTTTACGAAGCTGTTAGAAGTGCTACGACACCGAATAGCCCTCCAAAAATAAAGACTAGCGCGCATAAACCACGGGATAGAGTGTGCCATTAGGGATACCCAATGAAACTTCTACATCACCCAAGACTTATGCGCGCCAAACAATCATTCAAACAAAAAAACTAACACCTTTACGAAAAATCCTTACCTAACCCCTGACAGTTTGCGATAAGGCACAGACTTTTCAATATCGATGTTGAATGGAGAAACCCTTTGTGGGGGGTTACCTTGAGCATCGATACCCTTCGCCATAGACAAGAAATTAGCTGGATCGCCAGCTTTGGGTTTCTTGTCTTGTGGGATATAGCGGCGTACTTCTGTTTGCCAAATGATTTGTGGGAAACCTAGCTTGGCGCGATGATATGCTTCATAGCGCGGCAATTCGATGTTGGTTGGCAACTCACTTATAGTGCCACTAGGTAGCACCCGACGCCGTTGATAGGGAACTGTGGAGTCACCAAAGTTGTCCAGGTATTCTTCACTGTTGAGTAAATCATCAATGAAGCCTTTAATACCCTTGTTAACAACCACAATTGACCAAGCTATTTTTTCTCGCTCACTGTAGACCTTACGTCCTAGCACCCGCTGCACGGTTTGCTCTACAAAGCGATAGTTGTTGTTGAGATCGTAAAAGCTTTTCCTATAGGTATCGGAAAGCACCAACCCACGAATGAAGTCCCGCACCGTGATTTGTCCGTTGCGCAGCTGGGATTCAAGGAAGCGTTGGCGATCTACAGCAAAGGCATAAAAGAATATCTGACGGTATGCTGCTTCAATCAGAATATCTAGCTCCGAAGAGTCGGGCAGGTTATCCGTGGAATAAATCCAAGGCTTTTCATCACCTCCTACCTCATATCCAGCAACACGCTGATTTTGGCTAGAAGGGGTGTATGTTAACAGAGGAAGTGCCATTAATTAAACCTCCGTGATGTTAATGAAATTTAACAACTTCAAATCACATATTAAGGGAGTAGCATGAGCAGAATTCCATAATTCTGATAGAATTTCATGAAATTTAACGAAAGTGAATGGGGAGTGGGGAGTGGGGTG
>CAZZYE010000454.1:0-6495 GCA_964658145.1 uncultured Stigonema sp. | reverse complement strand
TTCCAGCGTTTAGCTGTGATACTTGACGGACTGCCAGTAACCTCGCTGCGGTGGACTTCAGACGGGAGCTTTTGGATTGACTTTGCTTTGCGCATGTCGCCAACCTGAACGGCTTTGTACACTCTCTGTTGTAGGCGGAATAGGCTACGTCGGAATTTCTTCCACGGTAAGTTCTTCCAGGATTCACTAGCATTGTTGCTGTGTCTAATCATGCTCTGCTCCAAGTACGTGTACTCTGAACACCTTGCAACAATTACGTTGCATCCTACCCGAATTAAGGGGATTCCGTCGCTCGTCTGACCTACTTAGGGGTTCGACCTCCCCAATGACCCTTAATTCGTTTTTATTCGTTCCTCCGGTCAGATTGATAGCTCCTTTAGGTGTAGCCACTTCAACCATTGGATTCCCTAGACTCTTACCACTGTCCTATTAATAACGTGGTGGGAATTAAGCTCCAGTGTGGTCGAGGTTTTCTAGTTTGTGCCTCGCCATGGCGTAGGTTGCTTTTCTAGGCTCTGTTTCACCGTAGGAACTCCCCGTTAACGCCAGTGTCAACTCACAACAGTTGTCTGATTGCGTCCTGTTCCCAGCTTCGTCCTCCATAAACCGAGTATGGTCAACGTGGGCAGATAGGGAGTCACACCTGAGTCTGGTGGACGGGACTTACACCCGTATCCGACCGGAAGTTCAACCTTTAATGGCAGTAATCTGCTGCCGGGTTGGTGAAGTTATGTACGGACTGGTTACCGTGATTCACTTCACAACGAATCGCACTAATAGCTGCCATCCTTACGCTTCGAGAGTGTGGCAGTTTTCGGCTTTTTACCTTGCAGCAAATTGCGCTGGTAATCCCCGATGCGCATCGTGAACCGTTCTCGCCCACCTAACATAGTTAGGCTAACCGTCCAGTTCGTTTCCCGAAAGCTGAACGTTCTCGCGTCATAAGTGACGCTGGTGGGAGAAAACTTTTTAACAATATCGCCTTTAAGTAATGCGGTTTTACGGTTTCCAGATACCCGACGAATTGCATGAATTGCCATCTGAGAAGACAGCCCAAATAATGCCCTGACATCGTGGTAAATCAACGATTGCATACCCAGTTCATTGGTCAAATGTTCTGGTATTTTATTGTTGACATATTCGCAAGCGTCCGCAAACACCTGTAAAGTCTCATCGATTTTGACAACTTGTTCAGGCGTGACTTGGATTTTGCAAGATACCGTTAGGACTTGTCTTTGCTTCTTCATCAATCGCACTCGAACCTTACCCCAAAATCCACACCCAATACGAACTCTATTTTACGAAGCGTTAGTTCTGGTAGAACATCATTGTCTTCACGTTCAATTCGATACCAATTAGCACGAGTCATGTTGGCAGTTTTTGCTAACTCTTCTACTGACCGTCGGTCTTGCTCTCTAGCTTCTTTGATTTTTGCTCCGATGCCAGGGGCATCTACTCGTATAACTCGTTCTATTTGCACGTCTATAGACATAGGCAACTTTTTTCTATTCAATCATTTTTGTGAATCCTCTGTAAATTGTAGAGCGACACTTGACACAATGTCAAGTAAGGAGATACATTTCAGTGATAGAGAAAGCGCTCCCGTCCGAACAACTAAAGCGCTCTGTATTCCAAACATATCAAGATCTATATTCTTTTCATCCAGTAAAATGGCATCGACGGGTTCTTCCAAAAAAAGAGCAATGGCTTCAGCTTCACCTGCATCTAACTCTATTTGCAACAGAGAAACCAGAGACTGATTAGCTACTTTGCTTACTGTGAACCATGTAGCTGAAGCGACTTCTTCTGCTCCTGGTTGACCTGCTCCAGACCTCACCACTTCATGCCAAACTGCTTCAGGTAGCAAAACTCCGTCTGGAAATCTCTGGTTTAACAGCGAAAGTTGTCCAATCCTACTTAAAGCAATTAAAACAGAAGAATTGGATACTGCTTTCAACCTAGAGACTCCAAAGTTGCTAGATCGGCTTCTAATTCTTCGCGCATCATAACTACGAACTACACCTTCACTACCCAACAACTCATGAAATGCCCATTTGCTCATTTGAGCCAACTCACGAGCTTTGCCAAAGGAAAGTAGACCTTTTTGATATAATCGCAGGGCAAGCTCTTGACGCACGCGAGAAAGGCGTTCATCTGGCGGTACTCGCAACGCCTCTGCTAAGTCTTCAGAAATTTCTAATACCAGCTTGCTCATACCTTTCACGCAAATTTTGGAGGATGCTTCAATTCTACTAATGTGTGAAGGACTCAAAGTCTGTTCCACTTTGAATCGTCTAGAATGAATGTGTGAAAGCAACGCGCTTAAATGATCGGATGAAGCACCTTGACATTCAACAAGCAAATAGTACGCTTACAACGCTACTTGATGAAGCGATCGCAACTCAAAGTGAAATTGTCATTATCCGGAATGGTATCCCTGTTGCTCGCATTGTTCCTTGCGACATAAAATCGAACTCTACTCGGAACTATCCACTACGGGGAATGCCTATAGCGATCGCCGAAGATTTTGACCAACCCATGCCAGAACTTTGGTCCGCTTTGGGCGAATGATTTTGTTGGATACCCACGTTTGGCTTTGGTTACTCCACGATCCTACCCAGTTATCTAGCCAAGCGCAAGCCATGGTTGATTTAGAGGAACCACAAGACGGCTTGCTAGTGTCAGCTATTTCGGTATGGGAAATTGCAGTTAAGTGTAGTATTGGAAAATTAAAATTACCCTTACCAATTGATGAATGGTATAAGTTGGCGCAAGCACATTCAGGCATTGTGATTGAGCCTTTGTCTCCTCTAGATGCTATTGCTAGTACACAGCTACCGGATAGTTTTCACAAAGACCCAGCCGACAGAATTCTGGTTGCGATTGCAAGGCGATACGGAATTCCTTTAGTGACTTGTGATGGCAAGATTTTGAACTACCCTCATGTGCAAACAGTTTGGTAGGCGCGAGGGGGGTTGCAATCATAGAATCATTTGAGCAAGAGTATTTCTAATCTATAGCGGATTTCAACCGGATGAAGTACAGCCACAACGTAGGGGCGAACGGCAGTTCGCCCCTACAACCCTAAAATTGTCGCGGTAATTGCTGAAGAAGTGGAAAAATCAAACGTTGAGGCGCTCAAAATGCCTAATGCATACCTGATACTTCCTGTCAATACGTAAGTTAGAATTGCCATGTTCGCCCCAAGCTTTTGCTGTTGTCCCCCAGTCATATGCAGAACCACCGATGAGGTTGGGAATCGGGTTGCCAGTTAATACCTGAAAGATGAACGATTTCTGTGGGTGGCGTGAGTGAGGTTGCTTTCCCGGACGAACATTCGAGCGAGGGTATCGATAGTGGACGTTTATAGCTATTTTAAGCTAAAGTTGTAATGAGTTTGTTTTAGATTAGGCTGAGACAAAGCAACCGTCAAGCAATATAACAATTTCTGGTATCAGCCTGTCAGCACCCTGCGCTGAAGCGACGGGGCTTCGTGCCTCTGCCTTCAGGTAGCTGACCCGCTTCAGTGCCTCGCGCACTACGTTATCGGTAAGTGTTAAAGTTCCTACCTTGGGATGCGACGCCAGTCCCATGCTCTAGAACCGAGCAGTTAACCAGTTTTACGAGGGGTAAGACAGTGCTGCTTGGATAGTCCGACCGATAACATTGGCTAGGCGAACATCACCCCGCAAGGGAGTTTATTAAAGTCGCTATGCGTACAGATTGAAAGACTTGAACCTGTAATTGCCCAGGTTAAAGTACAACGCAAGAGTACCCCAAGTTTAGTATTTCCAAGGCGGTAGCGACATCCAATTTTGACAGCGATTAAAATCGCACGTGTCATGTTTCATCCCAGAACTAAAGTTACGGGGCTTCCACATGTACCGGGAGTTTTAGGTGATTTCCGCAGCAATCAAAAGTAAAAACACAGGTGGTAGATGAAAAAGTACGGTGTGCAAAATCTTTAGATATATAAAATAACAAACATTCAAAAGGGAAAATTAGCCCAAAAGTTAAAAAAGTTATTATAATAATATGCAAAAACAAGCACTATCTATAAAACCAATTCGTTCCCTGGAAGATGCGCTTGAGCGTTGTCAAACGCTGGGTATGCGCGTTAGTCGTCAGCGTCGCTTTATTCTAGAACTACTTTGGCAAGCAAACGAGCACCTCTCCGCTAGAGAAATTTACGATCGCTTGAACCAGCAAGGTAAAGCGATCGGTCATACTTCTGTCTATCAAAATTTAGAGGCTTTATCTACTGAAAGTATCATTGAGTGTATTGAACGCTGCGACGGGCGTTTATACGGCAATATCAGCGATTCTCACAGTCATGTCAACTGTCTAGATACAAATCAAATTCTAGATGTTAATGTGCAACTGCCAGAAGATATAATCCGGCTGGTCGAAGAACAAACAGGAGTGCGGATTACTGACTACAGTATTAACTTTTATGGCTACCGCAAACCACCAGAAAGCTAGTTGATTTGTAGTTGCGCGTGATCGCAACTACGAACTTAAATACTCTCGGAATATGAGCGAAGCGCTGGTGAAATTATTATTAGTTGACCAAGACCCCATCTTCCGCTTAGGGTTACGGGTGGCGCTGGAAGAAGTCCCTAACTTACAAGTGGTATGGTCGGCAGAAACATATACCACTGCCTTACAGATATTAGCAGAAGCGCAACAAGACCCAAAAAGCGTGAATTTGGTTGTCTTGGAACTAGGCAACAATCACTCCACTTCTAGCCAGCAGCTAGGTTTACAACTCTGTCAGCAACTGAAAACCCAGTACCCTAACCTGCCAATATTACTCCTGAGTTCTGTTTCAGAACAAGGGCTGCTTTTGGCAGCAAAGGCTGTTGGGGTAGATGGTTACTGCCCCAAAGGCACTCCCGTTTCCGAATTAGTCACCGCCATGCAAGAAGTAGTGTGTGGTCGTTCCTACTGGTTTGGGGAAGTAGGGGGAGTAGGGGGAGGGGGAGTACAAGAGGATGGGGGGAAAGAATTAATTTCTCTCCCACTCTCCTCTACTCGCACTCGTCAGGGACGTACAAACGTTCAGAAGGAACGTCTCTTCGCTACTTCTGTAAGGGCGGGGATACCCCGCCCCTACGTACTTCCTCTTGCTAAACTGCAAAAAAATCTGCGTTTGTCAGGAATTGATTACATTAACGCTTCTTTAGCGCAAGTGACAGCACAATTACAAGTTCCCGGACTGCCGCTAGTAGATCGGGCTATTTTAGCTGGAAAGCGACGAGAATTGTTGACGGCGAGGTGGCTCCTGAATCGGTTGTTAGCTTCACCAAGTCAAAAGCCACAGGAGGTAGAGACGCCATACTCCTTGCCTCTGTCGGGAAACCTTCACCACAGTTCTGGCTCAAATTTCACGTCTCTACAATTGCCACCGTCGGCAAATTCTTCGCTTAGTAGTGCTATTCCTAACTCAGATCCTAAAACGCGAGCGGCTGCTTCTCTACTTAGCCCTAGCTCACTGCAAGCAGCATTATTTGCATCTTGCATTAATAAGCTTCAATTCAATTTAAAAAACCTGACAGATGTTCCTTTGGAAATTGATATTTTAAGAACAGATAAAAAACGAGAGTTACTTTATCTCATCTTGCAAAAAATTACCAGTATATTAGATGAAATAGGTGAATCTCAAATAGAATTAAGCCAATTGTATAAATTAAAAGATACTATATTACTTGATATATGGCAAGCAGCCACTACAAATTTTTTTGGAAAATATTCAAGAGTGCAAGTGGGCGATAGTCAATTAGAAATTGTTACTTTTTTGCTGCAAGATGCTGAGGTAGTGCAAACAGAGATTCTAAATAAAATTCCTCTGACTAATGAGTTACTTTCTTATCTACTATTTCAAACAGATTTGCGTGTAGATAATACTTTATACTTAGCAGGTAGCATTGAAGCAAAGGAGCAAGGGTTAATGCTCTTAGAGAATTTGTTGATTCAGGTAGCAAATGGTGTAGTGCAGCCGCTACTAAACAGGTTAGCAGATGTAGAAGATATTAAGCAAAATTTTTATAACCGTCATATGATTTCCACACGGGAAATTGAACGGTTTAGAAATAATTTGTCTTGGAAATATCGCCTAAGAAATTATATAACTGAAGCCCAGACAATTTTTGAAAGCCGTTATGAACTATTTGTATTTGCACCTCGCGGTATTGCTACGGTTTCGATTTATAGTTCTCGTAGTCAGGAATTGGCAAAACTTTCTGGTATTCCACTAGTAGTGACCTTAGTACTAGAGTTTCGTGATGCGATCGCGCCTCCTTTACAATCACTATTATCTTTCTTAGGTAATGGATTTGTCTTTGTTCTCACACAAGTAATAGGTCGGGGTCTAGGTTTGATTGCGCGAGGTATTCTTCAAGGTATAGGGAGTATTTCGTTATTAGAAAGTAAGAATAAAAAGTTATAATTGCTAATTGCTAATGGCTAATGGAAGGCTGGCTAATGCAAGACTGG
>CAZZYE010000453.1:0-6501 GCA_964658145.1 uncultured Stigonema sp. | reverse complement strand
CGGCTTCCAGTCATTGATGCGCGTAGTTCATTTGTTCGCATTGAAAGGGCTGGATGGGTACTTTTGTTGAGGATATCAAACCAGCTGTGACCAAAGTAAGAGGTAGGTCTGGCGATTTGGTTGATAATGTAGTCATCGCCAATGTTCAATATCAAGTTGAAACGTTGAAGCAAACGTCAACAATCCTAACTCAACTAATGCAGTCAGGCAAACTAAAAATTGTGGGTGGTCGTTACGATCTGGACACTGGGGAAGTAACTCTGGTTACGTAAATTCGCCTAAGCAGAACTCCCACTTTCTCCTCAAACGTAAGTGACGCGATCGGGAAAAGGATCGATCGCCGTTATCGAAGCGTCGTACAATCCCACAATTCGCTCTTGGTCTCGCAGCAGTTCCCTCGCAAACACTTCAATACCGATCCTTCCTGCCTGTCTCTCAACAAGTGTCACAGGCAAGCCGATCAACTCTGCCATTTGCTGATAAGCAGAGGTGCGTTCATCGGATGTCATCGCTCCCATCATCAGAAGTGGGATCAGGGTTGTGCGGGCAAATTGTTCTGCTTTCTCTGTGTGATCTGGCAAATTCCCTGGTTCCCCTGCCCATTGGGCACGACCGTGATGAGCTGCGGCTGCGGCAAAAGAAGGAATCAGGGTTGCCCAAGCTGTGAGGTTGTAATCGCTACCACCCAGCAAACTGAACTCCAAAGCAGGAGAGATCAGAATGACACCGGAAAGACCGACGCCAAATTCCTGTTGCAGCTTGCGGGCTAATTTGGCAACCCGAAAGCCGCCGTAACTCTCTCCCGCAATGAAGATGGGGGAAAGCCACCGCTGATGACGAGAGAGAAATCGTTGGATAAACTCCCCCAGTGCTTTCAAGTCTCGCTCAACTTCCCAAAATTCTGTCTCATAAAGATTGGCTTTCTCGTTCTCTTTATCTTGGGTATCTTTCTGTTGAGGTAAACTGCGGCTAAAGCCTGTGCCAATCGGATCAATGAACACCAGATCCGTAAAGCTGAGCCAACTTTCGACATTGTCCACCACCCGAACTGGAGGTTTGGGCAGGCTGCCGTGGGGTCCAAAAGAGATGCGCTTAGGACCCAATGCTCCCATGTGCAAATAAGCAGAGGCTGCTCCCGGTCCGCCATTGAAGACAAAGGTGAGGGGTCGTGGCGATGCTTTTTCAACCTCGGCAAGATAAGCTACATGGAACATTTCGGCAACGGGTTTTTCCTGCTCAAACAGGGTTTGCCACTCGGCTAAAGCCGTGTAGCGGATTTGCCGATCGCCCAGCGATAACGTGTGTTCAGTTTTACTGGATTTGCGGGTTACGGGTGAGTTAGGAGTATCGGGCATGTTCTAGATAAAGCTATCTCTGGATCAAAGGTAACAAAGCTTAAGTACTTTCGAGTCGCTGATATTACCGAATAATTCGTAATTAATAATTAATTCATTGAGGTACAGGTTCCCCTAATGTATTGATGAAACTCAATCAATTTTATTCCTTACTCAAGCGAACACATTTATGGTGGGGTAATAATTCACGATCGCGTTGTAAACGAACATAGTCTTTCTGCTTAACTGCTAAAAGAACTTACCGACTACACAACTGAAACCGGGTAGCAAGGGACTCGTCAATTCATCTTGTCTGTATAGGGTTAATGCCAGCCTTAAGATACCTTGCTCTCGCCGATATACTTCAACCTTTTGTTCAAGCCAACCAACAATCCAATATTCATGAACCCCTTGTACCGAATACAACTTCAACTTGGCTTCTCGGTCGCGGAATTCATTCTTCTTACCCGCAGATAAAACCTCAACCACCAACTCTGGTGCGGCGGTTAAATGTCCGGCTTCATCTAGTAGTTGTTCTAAACGTTCGTGACTTACCCAGACAACATCAGGGATGACATTATCTGATTCTGAAAAAACGATGCCAGGAGTGACGGCAGGTTGACCCAAACCACTTTCATCAGACCATAGCTTCAGCACTGTCCCAATATTGATGCAAGCCGCTTGATGCTTCCAATCTGGTGCTCTGGTCACAAACAGTTCTCCGTGAATGATTTCGTAGCGATTGACGCGATCGCCCGAAAAAATCTCTAGGTCAGAAGTCGTCCAACGGACTGGACTGGTGGTCGCTGACTGCATAGAACCCCTTGCCATTCGTTTATTCGATTATAAGTCACCCAGGTTTATCCTAATCCCGGATTTCTGGGTATATGTCTTTTGATATTTCTGGTTTATGTGAATTGCGATCGCCTCCTCAAACAGCATCAAATTGGCAGCAGTGTTGTTAAACTTTGATAAACCACCGTTGCCGATACATTACGTAGGCAACTGCTAACCACAAAAGCAGTGTGACGATGGCAAACAATAGGGAACCGTTGAACGCACCTGCCCAAGACGCGAAAAGATTTTGGTAAATCCAATCATAAGTGCTAAGAGCTTTTTCCCCACTGCCGACATTTGTTTTCACCAGGACTTTAATCAGCAGCACGGAAGCGACGAAGACGGCGATCGCATTTAAACCCATCACTTCAAAAGGTTGACCCCAGCGACGCACTCGCCGGACTTCAATAACTTCGTAGCAAGCAGCAAGTAACAATAATGCCCAACCTGTGGTAAAGATAACGAAGGAACTCGTCCACAGTTTCTTGCTAATTGGAAATGCCAAGTCCCATACCCAACCGCTAAGCAAGCAACCAATGCCAAATAAAGCCAAACCTATACTTATACGCGATCGTACTGCTTGATTCCGTATCCATTGTCCGGCAAAGTAGCCAGCAAGGACACTGACCACGGCGGGAATGGTACTGAAAAGTCCCTCTGGATCTCCCAAATTGTTGAAACCATCGCCTTTATACAAATGTGCTTTGGGAATGATGAAGCGGTCTAGATAAGCACCAAAATTTCCAACCCGTGTCAGTACACCAGCACCATAACCGGGAACTGGTACATACATCATCGTCAACCAGTAGCCGATGAGTAACACGAATGCCAGTATCCATAGTCCTTTACGTGGTAGATTGAGGATGGCAAGGGAGGCAAGTAGGTAGGTCAGACTGATGCGCTGCAACACTCCCATGATGCGGATGCTACTGAAGTCAAAAGTCCAAAGACCTTGATTCCAAAAGCCGTTAAGCAGTAACCCTAGAGCAAATAAAATTGCGGCGCGACGTAGAATGCGCCTGTAGATAGATGCTGTAGGTTTGTTGTCGGTGTACTTGGATAAAGAGAAAGTCATTGCGACACCAACAATAAAGAGAAAGAAAGGAAAGACTAGGTCGGTTGGTGTGCAGCCATGCCAATCAGCATGAAGTAGTGGGGGATAAACATTGGGTTCAGCGATGCTTGCCATATTTGCCAGGATCATGCCGGCGATCGCAATGCCGCGAAAAACATCAAGTGATGTGAGGCGCATAGGAGAAATATTGTTTGTGTTTGTTGAGAATGACAGCCAGACGGCTGATTGTTATCTTAGTGAAACAGGGTCAACTGTTCAGAGAACGGTAAACAATTATGACGATCGCACTCGAACTTTTAACTCTCAACAAGCGTTACGGTTCTCATCAAGCTGTCGATAACCTGAGCCTGCAGATTCCCCAAGGGTCGCTGTATACTCTTTTAGGTCCTAATGGTGCGGGAAAAACCACAACATTGCGGATGGTCGCCGGACTGCTTCTACCAGATAGTGGTGACGCCGTCATTTTGGGACATAGTATGACAAAATCGCCCAACGCTGCCAAGCAACTGTTAGCATATCTGCCTGATGACCCGTTAATCTACAGCAAATTGAGTGCAATGGAATATCTGGAGTTTATCGCTGGACTTTGGGGAATTCCAGCTGCGGAAGGCAAGCCCTATGCCCAAGAACTCCTAAAACAATTAAATCTGTGGGACATCAGAGGCACCTTATGTGAAACCTTTTCGCGGGGGATGAAGCAAAAACTTGCCCTAGCTGGTGCATTAATTCACCAACCCAAGGTAATTATTCTGGATGAACCGCTGACTGGACTCGACGCAGCCGCATCTCGATTGGTCAAGAATATGCTCCTAGATTATATACAACAAGGCAATACGGTTATTCTCACCACCCACATTATGGAAATTGCTGAGCGTATGGCACAGCGCATTGGCATTATCAACCACGGGCAGTTAATTACAGAGGGAACTCTAGACGAATTGAGGGCGCAAAGCGGTGAAGTGGGAGGTTCTCTGGAAACAGTCTTTCTAGAACTGACCCAGGGGGATGGAGAATGAAGGTAGGTACATTACCCTGGCTGCTTCGCCACGAACTGCGTTTATGGTGGCGTGAAATTAGTAGCAGACCCAGAGTACTGATAGGGACAATTTTGTTGGGGCTGTTGTTCGCTGGCTTGTTTGGAACGCTGTGGTTTTCCTTAGGTGATATTCGTGAGGTGGTGTCATCGAGTACTATCCCTGACTTCGCTCTTTGGATCGCTGTAGGAGTTTGGCTGCTAGGATTTTTCTATGCTTTTACTCAAGCAATGGGATATAGCCTAGTTGCTTTATTTGAACGCGGAGATTTGGATCTGCTGGTATCTTCTCCTGTTTCCAGTAAGGTCATTTTTGCCAGTCGGTTACTTGGGGTCGCTTTGGAGATTTTTCTGAGTAGCTGTGTGTTCGTTGTTCCTGTCAGCCTCATAGCTGTTGTTTTGGGTATTGCTCAACTTTTAGGACTCTATCCGGCTGTGATTGGGATCTCACTAATGGCAACGAGTTTGGCAATGCTGCTAACCTTGGTGCTAGTTCGGAGAATGGGAGCAAGGCGATCGCGAACCGTTGCCCAAGTTCTCACCGCAATCCTTTCTACGTTGGTGTTTTTAGGCTTGCGACTGCCCTACTTCATCAAAGGTAATAATTTCAATAATCAACCTTTTTGGAGACACTTGCAAATTTGGTTTGCAAATGGTCCATTGGGTGCAGACAGCTTTGTCTGGTTTCCAGCCAGAGCAATTTTCTTTGACCCTGTGGCTGTACTGCTGACCCTACTAATTAGTAGCACGTTGACATGGGTGGCGGTGGAAACTTTGCATCGCTCTTTCATGAGGGGTACCCAACAGTCCGTTACTCAAAAGCAGCGACAACTGCGTCCCACCGAAGCAACTCACTTTGCTTCCGGTCTCAACCGTGTCGTCCTGTTTAAGGAATGGCGGATCATCTGGCGCAACCCTTACTTACTTTCGCGAATCTTCCTACAAATCGTGTTTGCGATCGCCTCAGGAGCGATCGTGTTGCAAGGGAATAACAGTACGATCGCAGACATTCCTACTTTTGTGTGTGTTACTAGTATAGGCGTTGGGGGAGTTTTGACATCTACTTTGAGCAGCATCTGCGTTTCCGGAGAAGAAGCGCCTGACTTGCTCAAATCTTCTCCTATAAATGGTACACAGTTGCGTCGATTGAAGTTGCTGGCAGCCTTGATTCCAGTCTGGTTACTGTTATCACCACTGTTCATCATCCTGATGGTTCTCGGTGAACCGTGGTTGATTCCCCTGCTGATTTTTTTGCCAGCTACTATCAGTTCCGCTCTTTTGAGTCTATGGAATTCTCGTCCGATTCTCCTGACAGATATGTTTCAGAGGCGGCAGAACAGTCGAGCCGACCTTTTTTTAGGAATTTTGGAAACGCTATCGTGGATGATGTGGGTATGGCTAGGATTAACAATGAGTTGGGGACGAATTGACTTGGCGTTCCTGCCATTAGTAGCGATCGTTTTGGTGATGGCGATCGCAAGATGGCGCAGTCGTCAGCTTGGCACATCTCTGGGTTATTAAGCTACTGTTTTCATTACTGCTGCGGTGCGAGGACTTGCAACCAATGAAAAGAATATCACTGTAGGGACGGAGTGAAGGCATAGGCACAACAACTGGATCTAACCCAGCAGTACGAATAGCTTGGATCGACTCTTCGCAGTCCATAAAAAATATACCAGCACCTTGGGTTGGACCAAGCTTGGTCATTAGCAATTCTTGAGCATAGGTAATAGCAAACTTCCACCTGGGGTAATGACTCTGGGTTTTCCAAATCAGCACACCGTTTGGTTCCAAGGCAGAAGCGATGCTTGTCAGGATAGCACGTTGGGTGTCAGGGGGGATGAGGTACATGACATCGGCAATGGTAACGGCGTGGAAGCAACTACTAGGGAAACAGGCGGCGTCGCCAACTTCAAATTGAATGTTACGTCGGTTGCCAATAGTACGTTGTGCTGCGGCAATTTTTTTAGCATCAATGTCAATGCCAAGTACCTGTCGCTGTGGACTGGTGATGGCTAATAAATTACTCATACATTCCTCCCAAATCTGCAACAGTAACCAAAACAGAAACACCGTTAAGTGACTTGCCTTTTTCAGTCCAGGTAGTGCCGCAACAGGTGATTCAAGACCAACGTGTGCTAACTATTCAGATGCGGCAACCTTCATCACTGTACGTTCGCTCATTTTTAACCGCAAGATTTAATAAGCGCCTTACAGGGCTT
>CAZZYE010000452.1:0-6516 GCA_964658145.1 uncultured Stigonema sp. | reverse complement strand
TATTAGCCATTAGCCATTAGCTATTAGCCACCAACTTCTGTAAAATTTCGCTAAATTGGAGAAAAGTAGCCCAAAGGAAACTTTAGATGTCAGCACATCTGTTACTGGTAGATGATGAACCGGGATTGCGTGAAGCAGTCAAAGACTATTTGCAAGAAAGCGGTTTTAGCGTTCAAGTTGCCAGTAACGCCCGTGAGGGCTGGGAGTTGATGCAGCAGAACACACCTGATTTGGTAATTTCCGATATCATGATGCCTAGGGTGGATGGCTATCAGTTCCTCAAGCAACTGCGGGAAGACTCCCGCTTCCAAAAGCTACCTGTGGTATTTTTAACTGCTAAAGGCATGACGACCGATCGCATCCAAGGTTATCAAGCCGGTGTTGATGCCTATTTACCCAAGCCCTTCGATCCGGATGAGTTAGTGGCAATTGTCGAAAACTTGCTCTCTCGTCGTGCAAGCATGACTCAAGCCACTCATGAAGATGGTGAAGCTCCCGATATTGCTGAACTTGCGAATCAGATTGCTCAAATTAAGGCATTATTAACTCAAAGAAGTGCGATCGCTCAATCAAGTCCACCTTTCACAATTGACCTGACCCCCAGAGAACAAAGTGTTTTAAACTTGGTAGCTGAAGGGTTGATGAATAAAGAAATAGCTCGTCGCTTAGAGACTAGTGTCCGCAATGTTGAAAAGTACGTCAGCCGTTTGTTTAGCAAAACCGGCACCAATAGCCGTACCGAGTTAGTTCGTTTTGCTTTAGAACATGGTCTTGCTAAGTAGCATCGGTTGACTGTTAAGTAGAGGAGTGAGTGCGTCCCTGTCTTGTTTAGTAGAATAAAAACTTGGTGAAATGCACCTGGCATGCATTGGTAACGGTTGCTATGCAATAGTTATTACGCACTTGCTAACCTCAAAAAATTCTCCAATCCCGAGGTGATGCACAGTTTGCCTCTACTGAGATGACAATGCGTGACTATTGAATACTATCAGTAGAATTTCTCAAGCGCATCAGTTGGCGTCGCATTTGCGGTGAGGCTTTTAACTCAGAAACTTCCTGAACCTTTACAGATGTTTGCAAGGTTTCCAGAAAGTCGTCACAACCCTCAGTCAAAGCGTCTAGCAGTACCTGCAACAGTTGATCGCGATCCGCCAATAGACTGTTTTCCTCGATCAACCGGAATTTTATATGCATTTCGCACTCATAAACACCTACTTCGATATTATTTACTTGACGTGGTAATGCTTTGGAGTTCATAGCTATTGGGATTCCTTTTGTTGGTAGTAATCAGGGTGAGGAGGTATAGTGCCAGCCAAAATACTTTATATTTTTTTGAAATTCAAATTTTTTGAATTAACAGCCGAGTTCATCAACATGATTTTTCTTCCCTTTGACTCTCCCTTGTTTTTTCTTGGTAAGACTTGAACGTTTTCATTTTCCGCTTTTGTGTGCGCGGTCGTTTAACCAAGCCATAACCATTATTGAGTTTTTAAGATTCCATACAATAAAGTTTCTGTAAGAACTTGTTCTAGCTTTTTAAAGGTTTTTACATCAACTTTATTTATAAATTCAGAAAAGTTTGACTTGTTACTAACAAACTAGTAGTTATACGTAAGTAAAAACTCGGAGTTTTTTTAATATGATAAGAGCTAGACGTAGTTGCGATAAAATTACGTAAAATTACTGGATGTACGATTTGGTCAGGAGAAAACACGGGAGACTTTTATGAAGAAATTAATTAGGGGTTTAATTTTCGTTCTGTTCGATAATATAGACACCGATCAAATTATTCCAGCCGAGTACCTTACCTTAGTTCCTTCTAAGCGTGATGAGTACGAAAAGCTTGGCAGCTATGCTTTAGCTGGATTACCTGACACGAGTGAAAAATTTGTGGTTCCAGGAGAAATGAAAACAGCTTACCCAATCATTGTGGCTGGGGAAAACTTCGGCTGCGGATCCTCACGGGAACATGCCCCCATTGCCCTAGGCGCTAGTGGCGTCGAGGTAGTGGTTGCCCAGTCCTATGCCCGCATCTTTTTCCGCAACTGTACCGCTACAGGAGAACTTTACCCTTGGGAGTCGGAGGAAAGGTTATGCGACCAATTTAAAACTGGTCAAGAAGTGTCAATTGATTTTGAACACAATCAGTTGATAAACCACAGCCTCGGCAAGACATACAATCTCAAACCCTTAGGAGACGTGGAACCAGTGATTGACGTAGGCGGGATTTTTGCTTACGCCCGCCAGACAGGCATGATTCCCTCTCGTTAAAGGAGTCGGGGGAGTATAAGAATTAAAAATTAAAAATGTAAAATTAAAAAATTTTTAATTTTTAATTTTTAATTGATTTGTCCCCCCACTTCCTCTTTGGGGGATGGCGTTTACAATGATTTCAATCCCTGATAGGGATTAATATAGAAGTACCCACCCCATAAGGCATGCGCCTGATAGGTATTAGGCAGATCGTATCAATAACAACCTAAATCTTACACAATCTTATGGACAACCCAATGCTGCTCAAGTCCACAACCCGGCATATCCGAATTTTTGCTGGTGAAATTGATCGGGATGGCGAACTCGTTCCCAGTAATCATGTCCTAACCTTGGATGTTGACCCAGACAACGAATTCAACTGGAATGAAGATGCTCTACAAAAGATTTATCGTCTATTTGATGAACTTGTAGAAGCATCTAGTGGGACGGACTTAACAGACTACAACCTCCGCCGCATTGGGTCAGACTTGGAGCATTACGTGCGATCGCTCCTGCACGGAGGCGAAATTAGCTATAATCTCTCTGCGCGCGTTACCAACTACAGCATGGGACTCCCCCAAGTTGCAGTCGAAGCTAATAAATAATTATCGGCTATCAGCACTCAGCTATCGGCTAGCTAACTGCTTCCTCATGATGAAGGGAACAGGGAACTCTTAACAGGGAACAGTGTAGGTCATGTAAGTGGATTTGACCCCGTCCAAAACAAAGCCGCCTTCTTAGGCGGGGGTTTCTGACTCCCTTTAGAATGAGCGGGAAATCCGTGTCCAAGGACGGGGAACACGAGGTTCCTCACTGTTCCCTGTTAAGAGTTCCCTGTTCCCTTCTTGATGAATAACTAACTACCAAATGCGATTTCCGTTTTCGTCAACTCGTGCTTGTCGAATCACATCTGAAATTTCTTCTGCATCTTTAACATGGTGTAGAGCCTTCTTTTCGCCGTCTGGCTCTTCTACAACAAAGTATGTCGGAACTGTAATATGATCCCCTGTAATGTCAGGAGAATCGACGGCAAGTTGCTTTGACTTTTCTTCAACGCTTTGTGGTTCTTCAGAAATTACATCGCCGGGGTTTACTGAGCGATGAATCTCTTTTTCTTTGTTATCTTCCATTACACTCTCGCGCTCGTTAAATTTGCTGTTGACAGTAGCGGGTGTGACAATAACTGTGGCAAAGAACCTACATTCTTAAGCACAGGGCAATCCGTAATCACCTAAAAGACGTCTGACGCCTTTACTTAAATTTTATATTACTTGAACTTAAGTTTGTTTATTGCAGCCCACCTACTTATAAACTAGAGAAAGACTAGGATTATCTCATCTTTCTGATGGAGTAATTTGGAATAAGCACATAGCATAATTGTCAGCAGCCACGACTAACAGCATATAAAGGCATGTCCTTTATAGGAATAGCATCTATAGCAGTCCTATTTGATTTATGAACAAGGAGGACAAGGAGGACAAGGGAGAGGTGTTCACGAATCATTTAGGATTGTTATAGTGACGGCTGGTTGGATTGTCACCGCTCGTGGAAATTATTTGTTGGGAGCTTGTCAATCAGTGGAGTGCAAGTATTTTCATC
Source organism: uncultured Stigonema sp. (assembly GCA_964658145.1). Taxonomy (GTDB): domain Bacteria; phylum Cyanobacteriota; class Cyanobacteriia; order Cyanobacteriales; family Nostocaceae; genus Stigonema. The sequence continues at coordinate 2,664 of CAZZYE010000452.1, read as the reverse complement.
CGCAGGCTAAGATTATAATCCAAACTTGGATAGATCGAGTAAAAGAGATCTAAGCGGTCAAGACAGCCGCTTTCGGTGATGCTCTAGAAGAAAATGCCAATTGCTGATCGGTGCGAAGACTATGGAAAATGACGCGGCAACGCTTTACTGCCCAGATGACAAATGCCAGGCTCCCAACCCGGTGGAACATAACTTTTGCCAGCAATGCCGCACACCCCTGCCCAAACGTTACCTCTGGACTGTGGGAGAGAGTCCAAGTGTAAGCAACTCCGGAGAAATATTAGCCGATCGCTATTTAGTCGTCAGCAAATCTATTCTTTTAGATACCAAACCGGGTTTAGTACCGAATTCACCCGATTCAGAAAATTTACAGCTGATTAGACCCTATTTGCGGCTCATTCCCTACCGCTTACACGTACCGCAGGTATACGGAGTGCTGACGCTAACTGATAGCGAATCTAAGCAAGAAATATTACTTTTAGAAAAACCGCCGCTCAATGTAGATGGTGCAGCAAATGTTGTGCAGCTGTGTAGCCAGCTGTCCACTGCTTGGGGATCTGCAACATCAATGCGCCAACTTAATTGGCTATGGCAGACAGCTCAACTATGGCAGCCTCTGGTTAATGAAGGCGTCGCCTCTAGCTTGCTCGATCCCCATTTGTTAAGAGTAGAAGGGTCTTTAGTGCGTTTGTTGGAATTGCGACCCGACTTAAATTCAGCACCAGAATTGCCACAAATAGGCGAATTTTGGCAGCAATTACTGCCGACGGCAAAACCAGCCATAGCTGAATTCTTGGGCGAAATTTGCCGTTGTTTGCATCTAGGAGAAATACAGAGTAGTGAACAACTGGTCGCAATTTTAGATCAAGGATTGGTAGAAATAGGGCAGCAAACACCCACAATCAAAATTACTACTAAGAGTGACACCGGACCCAGCCGCCAACGTAACGAAGATGCCTGTTATCCCAGTAGTGGCACTACCATCACCAAACCACCTCAACCATCAGCTCTGGCAATTGTCTGTGATGGCATTGGTGGACACGAGGGAGGCAACGTTGCCTCTAATTTAGCAATTGAAACCATCCAGCAGCAGGTGCAACAGCTCACAAATATTTCCTCCGACCACATAGACCCCCCAACTCTTCTCGAAGACTTAGAACAAGCTGCTGCAGTTGCCAACGACAAAATTAGCCAGATCAACGATAGCGAACAACGAACCGGACGGCAACGCATGGGCACAACCTTAGTAATGGCTTTGCCTATTGCCCACTCCATGTATATTGCCCACGTTGGTGATAGTCGTGCCTACTTGATTACACGCTACAACTGTTATCAAGTCACCCTCGACGATGATGTCGCTTCTCGCGAAGTGCGGCTTGGCTATGCTACATACCGGGATGCCCTACACCAGGGTGCTTCCGGGTCGCTGGTACAGGCATTGGGCATGAGTCCCAGTAGTTCATTGCATCCTACGGCACAGCGGTTTATCCTTGACGAAGACTGTGTTTTCCTTTTGTGTTCCGACGGTTTGAGTGACTTTGATCGTGTAGAGCAGTACTGGGACACAGAAATCTTGCCAATTATTACGAACGGGTTAGATGTAGTTGATGTCACAGAAAAGTTATTAGAAATTGCTAACACTAAAAATGGACACGATAATGTCACCATCGCTTTAGTACACTATCAAGTCAAGTACTCCGAACCAAAATCAATTCTTTCAAAAGCCCAAGCCGTCCAAGCCTCAATATCAGCGAACGCATCGTCGCCAAAAACAGCACGAGTTTCACCTCATCGCGGACGGGACCAGGCAACTCAAGTCATGAGTACAAGCAAGAAGAACCTCGGCTTAACAGTGCCGATCCAGTTGTTCATCCTCGCTGCAGTGGTTGTAGGAGGTCTTGTACTGGGATACGCATTGCATCAGCCGGGGTGGCTGAGTCGCATGAAACCGAATGTTACTGCTTCACCGAATCCACAGCCATCTGCATCTGTCACCCCGACTGAGTCTGCTACTCAGGTAGCCCAAGGGGAGGTGATTGAGACTAACACTGATGACTTACTATTATATAGAATGACACCGCCTGAACCCGATGCGATCGCCCCTCGAGGTAGTGTTTTGCAAATTGTCAGTATCAAAAAAGAAGCGAGTGCTAAATCAACAAATCAAAACACTTGGGTTCATCTACGAGTTTGCTCAATTGGACAAAGAACGACTTCTCCTAAAAGTAATCGACCGTTGCTGAAACCAGGAGATGAAGCAAAAATTATCTTCTCCAGTTTTAAACCACCGGATTTTTCTCAACTCAAAGGGGACAATGCAAGTAAATGTCCGCCGCCCAGCAAGGAACCTGCGATACAGTCCACTCCTAAACCCACGCCGAATGGTGGGGTTTCACCAAAAAGTAACACCAGTCAAACTGAATTCGATAGTCAATAGTCAATACTCAATTAGCTTCCCAAATAAAAAAATCGTTGAAGAAGGCAGAAGTACGAAGGCAGAAGGCAGAAGGATCAATTTAGAAGGGGATTCAGACCCCTCCTAAATTGAGGCCACTCAATCGAAGATTGAGTCGGGGTCTTAAACCCTTGCTCCCTCCGGTCGCCAGAAGGTTCGGGCATTTGGATAAGGGATTTATCCCTTCTGCCTTCTGCCCTCTGCCTTCT
>CAZZYE010000451.1:0-6527 GCA_964658145.1 uncultured Stigonema sp. | reverse complement strand
TCTCCGTATTTATTTATCTTTACATAGTTTGGTTTTTTCACGCCGACTTACTTAGTTGTCTATACCAGTCCACAAAGTCGCTGTATAGAGCGATCGCTTTGTTCGTAAAGTGGTAAAGACTTTTAATCCAAAATTATGAGATGAAGAGGCTGAAAATGATTGATAATGCTGAACTCAATCATTCAACTAATGTTACCTTTTTTGATTTTTATTGGACTAATTTATATTTTCGTTCTTGTCATCCGTATCATCAAGCAAAAGTCATCCAAAAAATATCACCAATCTTCCCGATTCTCTTTATCTTCTCTAGCATTTAGCCGTCTGCGACGTATTAAATCCAAATATTTATTAGGTTATACTCTAGTGATAATATTATTAATTTATCAGGGCAATCAGCGTCTAATTAATAATTATACTGGTGATATATTGACTCGTGTAATATATAATCCTAAACCTGGAGCAGAGTCACCTTGGCCGTGGCAAGACGATAAAATTCATCCAGAAGTACACGTAGGCAGGGCGCAAGCGCACCTCACCCGGATATGGTGAACAATGCCCACCCTACACTACTTAATATTTTTCACGCTATAGGCGCACGGATTTCTATATAATTCAATACTATAGCGATCGCAAATTGGTATTAATCATTTGTGACAAGTTTAGGTGATTCGGAAGGCAGTAATTTGAAGTTGGGTAGCTGCTGTTGCAGGCGCGATCGCACTAAGCGTCTTCTAAGCTAGCTTCTCGCACAATCATATTGTTAACGAAAGTCAAGTTAAGACACCAATTGAATAATACCCCACTGTCCATTTGTCAACCAAGAAGGGTCATTTGCCACTTGCGCGATAACTTCTGGCTTCAGACCAGCGACTACTTCCGATTTCAGGGTGCGTAAGGCTACCATCGGGACTGGTAAGTAGGAAACTATATCTGCAATATTTGTCGTAAAATCCCAGTGGCGATCGCCTAATAAGCGGCGATAATTTGCGTCTCCTTTGACGACAATTAAACTTGAATTTGCTAATTCCTCTTTGAGTGATGTGGGAATTTCCCAAAATGGTAATGGCGATGTCCAAAAGTTATTTTCAGACAGAACTAATCGCCCTGATGCCATATTTGCTTGCAATCTTTTGGTAAGAGATTTAACCTGAGGATGGCTAATAGTGGCTAAAAAATCCGTCGTATCATGCACATCCTGAATCATCGCATCAGATATAAAAGTTGGATGAGGCTTTAAGTGTAGGTAAATTTGACTCACCAACCCACTACCTAATAGAAAATCTACCAAACATAAATCACAAATAAGCTCAAAACCAGCATTATCAATCACAAAATCAATGCGTCCCCCCTGAACACTGGTTAACAATTTGCTGACTAAGAACGCATCATCTACTAAAATATGAGTTAGTTGGCTTTGGATATCAAAACTACTTCGGTCATCCTCAAATGCTGACCACAGACTCAAGTCAACTCGATTCCCCCACAAAGCAAAATACAACAGTGCCATCACAGACGCTCTTGTAGGTTTATCTGCTTGCTGTGACTCATCCAACCATTTGTCTACTTTACTACACAGAGAGATGATTGAATCAATAGATGCATTTAAACCCTGAGATTTTTGTAGCTTAAATGGGTCAATACCTTGCCATTCACCAGGACGAAAGTAATTAGTAATTTCTAGAATCAGGCGATAAAAATAAGTTTCTGCAAAGAACCAGGGAACATCAACCCAACGCTGATCCTTGTAAGGTTCTAAATATTTCTCCCAGTCAGGAAAATCTACACCAGTATCATTTAACAAAGGTTGTAAATATCCGGTTGGTAGTTCCGCCGCTAGTTTCTCCAACCTTTGATTAATCTCGGCAGAAAAATTATTTTCCTCGATGACTCGACGGGCGATATTAGGCATTCGTTTAGTCACTGTCGCCTCAGTGAAAGAACCGACTTCTGACCCTACAAGTGGCGATGGTAAAGGTAATTTTGGGAGATGGGATGTATTCACTACAGACTTCTTTTGTTACCGTATTTTTAGTTATTTTAACCTAATTAAGAGCATGAATTTGACTACTCGCACGGCTTGCGCTTTTCGGTGCGAGGTCTTATAATTGATTCAATGACATCACAAGGAAGCAGTGAAGATGTCTAATAAATTCATTCAAGAATAGGTGAGTCAGTGATGTCAGATTCAAAATTTTATGACGAAGCGCTAGACGCACTCTACAAAGCCGCGAAGGCATCTGCCAATTTCGTCGAGGCGGCATTAACCTCAAAAGATACTGGTTTTGACAAGACCTATAGAGAGCGTTTAAAAGTGGCTTTAAAGGTATTAGAAATTACATGGGCGGATAGCGAAGGTGATGACGACGACGAGTCCGAACCACTCCACACACTAGGTGACAATTAGAGTCAGATTTAATACCGCAAAGCGGAATTAAAAATTAAAAATTAAAAATTATAAAAGCTTATATTATAAGCTTTTCGCGCTGTTTTTAATGGTTGCTTTATTTCCGACAATGTGTAATAAGTTGGTAATGGGTAAAAATAAATCTTGCAATTACCAACTACCAACTACCATTTAACTCTTCTGCGTTGTTGATTGCTGCACCAACAACTGCACTGCTAAAGCCAGTAAACCTACCCCTACTAGCCCAAATATTCCAGTTCCCAAAGCAGTCACACCCACAACTAGGGTACGCACAGCAGAGGCAATATTTACCACCATTGGGTTATTAGAATGAATGGGTTTGGCGGCAAAAGTTGTGGCTATGGAAATGGTTAGGGAGTACAACGCAAACCCCAGTCCTCCCGAAATTACCGCCCCAATTAAACAGCGTAACGGAGTTGGTGAAACCTGCGCTTGAGTATCTGCTTGTTGCGTTACATTCGGGTCACTCATAATTCTCTGCGTCCTCTCTTGCCTCGTGCGGTTCATCTCTTACCCCTAAACCGAGGATATCACCTGAATGCCATGTGTAATCATCCGAGTCACAAACAATTCTAAATCATCATCAGGAATCCTCTCCCTAACATCAAGCCTAACTTGTTCTGCCTGCTCTTTGGACTCACACAAAGCAAACACACTGGGACCAGAACCAGACATCATAGTCCCCAAAACACCAGTACTTGCAAACACCTCCCGCAGTTGCACTACTTGCGGATACTCTGGTAACACCACACGCTCTAAATCATTGTGCAGCCTCTGACCTATTTCCAACCCACCTTTATGCAGAATAGCTTTTACCATTGGTCCGGAATGTACTGCTGCTGCACGTTTTGCCAAACTGTTTGTATCTCTAATATAAGAACTACCAAATTGTTGTCGATAGGTTTTGTAAGCCCAAGCAGTGGAAACTGCAAGGCGGCGATATTTACCTAATACTATATATATATTGTCTAAACTGGGTAGGGGAGAAAGTTGCTCACCTCTTCCTGTGGCGATCGCTGTTCCACCCGCTACACAAAACGGCACATCCGAACCTAAAGTCGCACCCAGTTCTTCTAATTCTGACTGAGTTAGTCCTAGATTCCACAGCAAGTTTATTCCCACCAAAACTGCTGCTGCGTTCGTCGAACCTCCAGCCAACCCAGCAGCTACAGGAATGTGCTTGTGGATAGTGATGTCTACACCACCGTACTTGGCAAAGACGTTGGGAAATTCTGCCACCATGAGTTTGGCAGCACGGTAGGCAATATTACTTTGGTCTAATGGTACTTCCGGATGGTCGCAACGAACGCGGATCTGGTCAGTACTATTTGCTTGTAAATCCATTTGGTCGGCAAGATCGATAGTTTGGAGTATCATTACTAACTCGTGATAACCATCGGGGCGATCGCCAATGATTTCCAGATATAAGTTGATTTTGGCACTCGCCTTAAGCGTGATCGGCTTCACAGATTTTCCCCCCTCTTCCTGACTCAAACGACTACGAAGCTACGTTCTGCTCTCGTCAAAAACTTTAACTTGGACGTACACAATTATCAACAGTTTTTATTTATGCGTAACACGCCTGCGATCGCGCTTTTACAGCACCTTCGCCGTAGGGGCGCGGTTTGGGCGCCCTTACAATGTGACACGGGTTCAATTGAAAACTGCTGTAAGCGCCACCACATGGTAAAAATGCCTTCAAATAATACACCTTTTAATCATGGGTACAGTTTGTTAAATCCAGATTTTAGGTCAAAAAAGCGAAAATTTTTCGTCAAAACCTTCTAAATAAGCTTTTTATCCGTCGGATAGCGGCTTTCTTAAGCTTAGTTACTTTTACGCTCATTATTGTCAAGAGTTAAAATACTGAACTTCACCAAATATGTCCAGAAACATTTCAGTAATTTTACTCTATTAATCTATACCGCTCCTTTGAGAGCATACACAACGCATAAGTAAATAGGAGATGAAAAACTGATGTATGTAAACAAATATAAAGTCTATGTAGGGTGCGATCTTCTGAGAGTACGGCACCGTAGTTGAAGACTTTGGTGCCGTACTCAAAGGCTTTCACACCCTACGCTTAAAATTTATTTACATATTTAATGTTATTTGCGCCGACTACTTAACACTCTGATCAACACCCCGATAAACACCGTCTATCTCCGCTCCATGCCAATCACGGGCGCAAGACGGATAATACGTATGTTACGCTATCTGGGGTGAGGACGTTCAGAGCTATTACCAAACTATGAACAGATGCTCAAAACAATCAAAAACCTCTCAATTGCTGTGTCAGTGGCGTTGGCAACACTGACATCTGGTGTGGCGAATGCTTTTCAAGCTTTTCACAATCGTGCTTCTGTTGAATTAGCTGCTTCTAACCTACACAGAATGCGTTCTGATGATTATCAGCTGGTCAGCGGCTATGTTCCGGTAGAGTTGGCGCAGGAAATGAAAAGTATCTGTGCGCGTGTTGGGGTATCCGAAAACGACGCACTAGAAGAGATGGTCCGTGAGTGGATAACCAAAAGAACAGCAGATATCTCCTCTTCACCTGAACCAGATCCTCCAAAAGGAATTGCCGATTTGGTTCGAGGTAACATGACAAAACTTCAGCGTTCTGGGGTAAAAAACTTGCTTGCACTTGCCAGAGGGGAAGTGCTACCCACAGTAGGGGACTTCGCGATCATCACGTCTACTTTAGGTCTACCTGAGTCGGAGCGAAAAATGATTTGGCAACAAACTTTCAAGATAACCGACGATAACGATGATGGAGGTGGAAAAGAGGATTAGTGCAGCATTCGTTAGATATATTGCGAATTCGGGCACGGGAATTTGCTGCGTTGAAGAAAATTCAAAATTCTGCTCATCGGCTAGATTTAGATGAGGAAGATAATGATTTGCCTTGCTTGGCTTGTCATTTATAATTTTTCTATCCTCTAAAGACTATTCAGTCAATTTTTATAATTTATAACAATATTACATTTTCCCTTTAAAGCTGCAAAACAACTAGGGATTGAACCAGGCATCACTATTCAAATCAAAAAATGAACTACCCAGGCGATTGGGTTGCCGTGTTCGTTAGTAGCACACCAACAAAGCTGAACTAGGGTTACGGAAATTTTACCTCCACCCCAATTTACAAAGCCGCATCAAAAACCTGCTGTGCAGTGAGGTTAAGTTGGGAGAAGGTGGGGGATACGATGAGATTATTCCCCGTGAACTTGGTTACTTGGTACTCATCCCCCACAAGCTGACATACCGAGAAAGTAGGCTGCTTGGGGTCTCCAATGAACCGCTTACCCCCTAACGCTGCATAATCTGCAATCCAGAATTCAGGGATACCCATTTCCTCATAATCGGCAAACTTCAGGTGATAGTCATCCCGCCAATTGGTACTAACGACTTCGACTACTAAGGGTACAGATGCTGCTTGAGTAACTGTTGACTGTTTTTGAAAAAGAGGTTCGTTGCCGAGATTATCAAGATTTAGTAACAATACATCGGGTGAGTAAGTGGATTTAGTAGAAGGTGTTTTAACGAATGCGGTTTTAGGAATGGTGTAGGGTAGGTTGAGTCGATCAAACTCCACAGTCAGTTTACGTGCTAAAAATCCAACAACTTTTTCATGGTCTCCGGTTGGGGGTGCCATCTCAATAATTACTCCATTATGTAGCTCGTACCGCACCCCGTCGTTGGGATACCACTCAATAAATTCCTCGAAGGTTACTGTTTTGGGTAGGGTTTGGGTCATAGGATTTTGCAATAGTACTTACTTTTGAGATTAGTAACTTTAATCATTGCCCAGTAGCTGCTTACTATCGGTCATGCAGCTCCTTTGTCTTGTTTGTCCGCAGGCGAGCTTTCATTTTCTGTTACCCACTTCTCCACCAAGTTAAGCAAAATTTCATTCATACTGATGCCTTTAAGAGCGCATACAGATTTAAATCTTGCTCTTAAAGACTCAGGTAAGAACATCTTGTAAGTTACTTGTTTTTCTTCTGACACAGCAATTAAACCATACGTTACTCACTTTAATTATCCCCTTCAGGTCAAACTAAGTCATTAGGTGCAATGGGTGGATTGCGTTATTTACGTG
>CAZZYE010000450.1:0-6541 GCA_964658145.1 uncultured Stigonema sp. | reverse complement strand
CCGAAAAACAATGTAGAGACGCGAAATTTCGCGTCTCTACAAGGGTTGTAGACAACGCACAATTAATTTCTGGAGATGTCTAATAAAAATTACCGTGTTGTAAAACACAATTTTCAACATGTTCTGTTCGTATTTTAAATTGTTGCAACCTCGCTATGTTTATGTTAAGAAAAGTTTCTTTAAAGAATACTTATTAAAAGCATAACCTGGCTTTAATATTGCATCACTAAAGTAGATAGCTGTAGTTCCCTATAGTGATGTCATGACTGGCAAAACTCGTAAGAGAAAATGTTTGAACTATGCATCTATTGGTGCAGCCATCCTTGGGCTTGCTGGAGGACCTGTAATCTCCACTGTTGCGGATGCCCAAGAGATTCAGGACGCTAACACTGCCACCCCCATCAAGCACGTCATTGTCATTGTTGGTGAGAACCGGACTTTCGATCATCTCTTCGGTGCCTACCAACCGAAACCAGGTCAGACAATTTCCAATCTCTTGTCCAAGGGCATCATCAACGCTGACGGCACACCTGGACCAAACTTCAAGGCAGCGACTCAATACCAAGCCTCGAACACCGATACCTTCTCGATAAGTCCTGCTAACAAACAACCCTATATAACACTGCCGCCACCGAAAGCTGGCGGTGCGCAAGCTGCAAGTGACACGAATCCGCCTCCCTTTCAGACCTTAGCTGCCGCCCAAGCTGCCGAACCAGACCTGCTGCCTGAGGACATTGGTCTCCTGCTGACTGGTGCCACTGGGTTGCCTTCCGGTACCGTGGATACCCGAATTGCGAACGTAAATAACCTGCCAAACGGTCCCTTCCAACTGACGCCTGGTGTGGCCTATGACGACTACGCTGCCAGCCCTGTACACCGCTTCTATCAGATGTGGCAGCAGACGGACTGCGACATCAGTCATGCCAGCGCCACCAATCCCAGCGGCTGTCTCAACGATCTCTTCCCTTGGGTAGAGGTGACCGTCGCTGCAGGCAGCAACGGAAATCCAGTTTCGAGTTTCACCGATAAGGAGGGTGCCACCTCCATGGGCATCTACAACGTCAACACCGGGGACATGCCATACTTCAAGTCTCTGGCTGACAATTACGCCCTCAGTGACAACTACCATCAACCTGGCATGGGTGGTACTGGGGTGAACTCAATTATCATCGGTACAGGTGACCCCATTTGGTACAGCGATGGCAAAGGCAATCCGGTTAAGCCACCTGACAATCAGATCGAGAATCCCAATCCGCAGCCTGGAACAAACAACTTCTACACGCAGGACGGCTACTCCGGTGGCACTTACAGCAATTGTTCCGATCCCAGTCAGCCGGCGGTTGGACCAATTTTGAATTATCTGAATTCCCTACCCTACCGACCCAGACCCAACTGCGCGCCAAACACCTACTACCTCCTGAATAACTATAACCCGGGCTACCTCGGTGACGGGACGGTTGACAAAGGCACATTCGTTATCCCGCCGTCATCAGTCCGCACCATTGGTGACGCCTTGTTGGAAAAGAAAGTTTCGTGGCGTTACTACGGTGAAGGGTGGAACCAATACGTTAAAAATCCCACCAGCAACACCAACGTCTATTGCAACATTTGCAACCCCTTCCAGTACGCGACGTCGATCATGACCAACGAGAAGGTACGGACGGAGCATTTGAAGGATACCACGGATCTTGATAACGATATTAGCAACAGCACACTGCCTGCAGTCTCTTTTGTTAAGCCAGGCGGCTTACTTGACGGTCATCCGGCGTCCTCAAAGTTCGATCTGTTTGAAGCCTTCACTAAGAAGATTATCAAACAGGTTCAAAGCAAGCCCGACCTCTGGAAAGACACAGCGATCATGATCACAGTTGACGAGGGTGGTGGATATTGGGATTCCGGTTACATCCAGCCGGTTGACTTCTTCGGCGACGGGACACGAATCCCCCTGCTTGTGGTGTCGCCATACTCGCAAGGTGGTCGCGTTGTCCACACCTATTACGACCACGTTTCCATCCTGAAGTTTATCGAGAAGAATTGGGGACTATCGCCGCTTACCAATCGTAGTCGTGACAATCTACCCAATCCTTCGACTTACGGTCCAAATCCCTATGTGCCGACCAATGGTCCGGCGATCGGCGACTTGATGGAGATGTTCGACTTCAAATCTGGTGCGGATAAAAACCAGTCTGGAAACTCTCAGTATAACTGGAAACAGTAGGCTGTAACGCGCTTACAAACAGAGTGGCTAACTCCTAAACACTACCATTGACCTAGAAACCCGGTTTCGTAAAAGTTACCGGGTTTCTGCTTTGCTTGTCGCTGATAATGACTTAGCTCTTGGTAAACTTGTCGATGCTGTCTCTCACTCTCAGTTCTGGAAGGATACAGCTATCTTTGTTGTTGAGGATGATGCTCAAAATGGTCCAGATCATGTTGACGCCCATCGCACAGTTGCTCAAGTAATCAGCCCTTACACTCAAACAGGTAAGCTTGACTCCACTTTCTATGACACCTCTTCGATGCTACGGACTATCGAGCAGATTGTTGGTATCGGACCCCTCTCACAATTTGATGCCTCAGCCACGCCCATGCTTAACAGCTTTACAAAAGTGCCAAATTTCACTCCCTATACAGCCATCACACCGACCCAATCTTTGAATGAAAAGAATCCAGTTGATGCTCCTCTAGCAAATGTCGCTGCGAAGTTAGATTTCTCGCAAGAAAACCGAGTACCAGCTCAGTTGCTAACTGAAATGGTCTGGAAGAGTGTGAAGGGTGCGGATAGTAATGTACGCGCTTATAAGAGTAACTTCGGCGGTCGTAGTGGGGGTATAGGTAACGAAGATGATGACGTCGGCAAACCGAATCAAAGCTCAATCTGCAAAACAGACGATGATGACGATGACGATGACAAAATCACCAAGCCCTAATTTATTTTTACCACAGTATTTCTGGAAAAATTGCTAGCTTTGTCATCTTTGATTAGCGTTGGGTTTGGATGTCGGGTAGTAATGTCTGCAATGTGGACTGTTACCAGGTGCTGACTAGTAGACTCAACTGATTAATTGGCAATATTTACCCATTGAAGTCATTCAAGAAAACCTAATATGTCCAAGTAGTCATTAGTGGAAACATTATGTGAAAATAAAAATAAGGGATTATATTATTATTTATCTGCTCTCTACCACAAGACGTTATGCTATTCCAAGTCTGAGGAAATATTTACGTCACATAAGACTATCATGCCTTTTACAATGGATCTTCTTTACACACCGGACAAATATCTGACTCAAGTTTCGCCCTAGCCATGAATAAAAAAGTAGGCGGTCATGCTAAAGGCAACAATCATGACAACTCTCCGAATTAAGCGGGGTTCAAGTTGACGCGCATAGTAAGCACTTAAGTAACCACCAAGCGAACCACCCACCGCCATCAAAATAGCTTGGGGCCAAGCAATCACGCCAGCAAAAATAAAAGGAACGATCGCGATCCCATTGATGCAACTCCCAAGAAAAGTCTTCAACGCATTGATGCTGTGAATATTTTTGATTCCTAAAAACGTTAGGGTTGCCATCATTAAAATCCCCTGGGCAGCCCCAAAGAAACCACCGTAGATGGCGATCGCTCCTTGGACAAGTATCAGCCGAAACAGGGGTGGAGATTCAGGCGATGACTTCTCGCTTTGACGCTGAAACCACGCTTTGATGGGTTCGCTAAACGTAAATAGCAGCGTTGCTAGCAGTAACAAATAGGGGATCAGCTTTTTAAACACATCCGGCGAGGTATATAACAAAGCTACGGAGCCAATCACTCCACCGACTAAACTGATCGCACACAATAATAACAGTTCTCGTCCCTGGATGCCCAGATCTTTACGATACGCTCCCGCACTTGCTAAAGCTGCCACCCACATAGCGGTATTATTTGTCGCATTGGCAGCAATCGGTTGTACACCCGTAAAGATCAGGGCTGGAAACGTAATAAAGCTCCCACCCCCCGCTACAGCATTTAGTCCACCTGCAACGAACGCGGTACTAAAGAGAAGTAAAGTATTGTATTCGTTCATTAAGAATATTGTACACTGGTAATGGCTAATAGCTAATGGTAACAATTAACAATTAGCAATTAGCAATTAGCAATACTTCTCCACACAACGAACAAATATCTCTACACCCATTACCAACGCCGTTTCATCAAAATCAAATCGGGGATGATGGTGGGGATACGCTAAGTCCTTAGCTTGGTTAGCAGAACCAACGAAGAAATAGCAACCAGGAACCTCTTGTAAGAAGAAAGACATATCCTCACCGCCCATAGTTTGACATTCTGGCACAACACCTATAGGCGTTTCTATTACCTCTTGGGCTACCGATCGCACAAGTTCCGCCATACCAGCATCATTAATCACTGGTGGGTAAAGGCTCCAATATTCCAAGTCATATTTAGCACCATGACTCTGACAAATTCCCGCAATAATCTGCTCAACTCGCTGTTTAAAAAAGCTTTCTAAATCTGGATTAAAATAGCGTACAGTGCCATCCATCCTAGCTGTATCAGCAATCACGTTGTGTGCTGTTCCGGCATGAAGTTCGCCCACCGTCACCACGGCAGAATCAATAGGATTGACATTACGAGCAACAATGGTTTGTAAGGCATTGACGATTTGGGCAGCAACCACAACCGAATCAACGGTTTGATGGGGCATAGCACCATGTCCACCTTTGCCCAAAATTGTACAGTGGAATAACTCCACAGCTGCCATTAATGCACCAGCACGGACACCCACAGTTCCCAACGGGAGATTATTCCACAGGTGCAAACCGATAATTGCATCCACATCCGGGTTTTTCAGTACCCCAGCTTCAATCATCGGCTTGGCGCCGCCTGGTCCTTCTTCCGCTGGCTGGAAGATAATTTTGACAGTGCCTGCGAAACTGTCTCGATGCTGGTGGAGATAGTAAGCTGTACCTAGGGCGATCGCTGTGTGTCCGTCATGTCCACAAGCGTGCATGACTCCATCATGCTGCGATCGATATGGAACCTCGTTGAGTTCTTGAATGGGCAATGCATCCATATCCGCCCGAATTGCCAACACTTTCTCAGTCCTGAATGCTGAGTGCTGAGTGCTAAGTTTGTTTCCCTTGATGATCGCAACAATGCCAGTCTGAGCGATATGAGTTTGATGCTCAATTCCCCATTGCTGCAATTTCTGTGAGATGAATTCAGAGGTCAGTTTTTCTTTGAAACCCAGTTCTGGTTTTTGGTGCAATCCTCGCCGCCACTCTACAAGTTGAGGTTGCAACTGCTGGATGGCGGGTCGGACGCGAGATAAGTCAACAGATGTTGGGTTAGGAGATGTAGAAACCATTTTCACATTTTCCACAGTTAGGGGTATTTTTATTTTCGCTCTTTACACTTTTGCCAAAGGTAACAATCGCTCTAAATCTAAATCTGAGGCTACTTTGGCGAGGAGGTCCAAATCTGCTGGATTCTCTAAATGAGGCAAACAACCCAAAATAGGGATACTCGTGAGCGATTGAATTAAATCAACTGGTGTCCAGTCGGCAATTTCTGCATCCGTTCGCGGTTGAACACAGTTGAGAACTATTCCTACTAGTTGTACCCGCAATTGTCTAGCTAATGCCACACTCGCTACTGCTTGAGCGATCGCACCCAATTTAACTGGCACTACCAATACTGTAGGCAAGCGCCACGATCCCGCTAAATCTGCTACCGTCAGTTCATCGGTTATCGGTGAACCCATTCCTCCCAAGGCTTCCATCAATAGAAAATCACGGCGTTCTCTCAAATCTGTAAAAGCTTTCCAGACAACTGCTAAATCTACTGTCCGATTTTCTCGTGCTGCTGCTATCGGAGGGGCTAGGGGTGCTTGAAAGTATAAAGGTGTAATTTCTGACTGAGTTTGCTCTAGAGAAAACAGCTTTTGATACCACTCGCAATCTCCTACTCCCGATTGCATTGGTTTCATAATTCCCAAGCTACGGTCAGAGCAATATTTTTGCCAATAAGCTGCCAATGCTGTTGTTAAAACAGTTTTACCAGCATCTGTATCAGTTCCAGTAATCAGTAGTGTTTTCAATACTTTTTCAGATAATGCTAATTGTTAATTGCTAATTGGTGATCTTCCCATTACTTATTACCAGACTAGGCGATAGTAAGCAGTGGAACAGAATTAATTACACAATGTCCGCCGCGAGCGAAGCGAAGCAATCCCAGGCGCAAGCGAATTGCTACTCTTCTCCTATCGGAGACGCTCCGCGAACGAGAAGCCGAGTAGCGCTCCTTCGTCGCTACCGCTTCGCGCTTCGCGTCTACGCAACGCTTGCAATGACTGTAAATATTTTTGTCCATCTACTTATAAGTATTCAATCGAACACTATTGTAATGCAGCGATCGCATTTATATTCCTACTCTACTTAATAGTAGCACATTGCACTTTTTGCCTCATAGCCGATAACTAGTAGAGCGGGCGCGGAAATAAAGCAACCATTCAAAAGAGCGCGAAAATCTGACAATGTAA
>CAZZYE010000449.1:2660-6543 GCA_964658145.1 uncultured Stigonema sp. | reverse complement strand
GCCCTTTAACATTGGCAAGGCTAACATCACTCCCGTAAGGGAAGGCTCATTTGAGCAAAACCATTATGCGTACAGGTGAGTCCAGTCCTGAAGGAGGGTTAGCCCGACCTAGGGAACTGGCGCTCCCGTTGGGGTTACAAAATTTGAAACGGTAATTGTCCTGTTGAAAGTGCAATACAATAGCACCCCAAATTAAGTAACCCCAAGGCGGTAATGGAAAAATACAAAGTCGTCCTAAAAGGACGAGGTTTCTACCCATTAATTTCGATGATGTCTCATGGCAGAAACACTATTCTTCAACGCTTTGCGGGAAGCCATTGATGAAGAAATGGCGCGTGACTCAACTGTATTCGTTCTTGGTGAAGATGTAGGACATTACGGCGGTTCCTACAAAGTGACCAAAGACCTGTACAAAAAATACGGCGAACTCCGAGTTTTAGACACCCCCATTGCCGAAAACAGCTTTACAGGCATGGCAGTGGGAGCAGCAATGACTGGGTTGCGACCGATCATCGAAGGCATGAACATGGGCTTTTTGCTCCTTGCCTTCAACCAAATATCCAACAACGCTGGGATGCTGCGCTATACCTCCGGTGGTAACTTCAAAATTCCCATGGTCATACGTGGTCCTGGAGGTGTGGGACGACAGCTAGGGGCAGAACATTCCCAGCGATTGGAAGCTTACTTCCAAGCCGTTCCGGGATTGAAGATTGTCGCTTGCTCCACAGCTTACAACGCCAAAGGACTGCTGAAATCCGCCATCCGGGATAATAACCCAGTGTTGTTCTTTGAACACGTTCTGCTTTACAACTTGAAAGAAGACCTGCCAGAAGAAGAATACCTACTACCTCTGGATAAAGCAGAAGTTGTCCGTCAGGGAAAAGATGTTACAATTATAACTTACTCACGCATGAGACATCATGTCATGCAAGCTGTTAAAACCTTGGAAAAAGAAGGTTATGACCCAGAAGTCCTTGACCTGATCTCCCTCAAGCCTTTAGATTTTGATACCATTGGTGCATCAGTACGCAAAACCCATAAAGTGATTATTGTGGAAGAGTGCATGAGAACCGGCGGTATTGGGGCAGAATTAACCGCCTCAATTAATGACCGTTTGTTTGATGAATTGGATGCGCCAGTGCTACGGCTTTCTTCCCAGGATATCCCCACCCCTTACAACGGTGCTCTAGAACGGCTGACAATTGTCCAACCAGAGCAAATTGTCGAAGCTGTGGAAAAGATGGTAGCTTTACGAGTTTAAACAGTCAATAGTGAGGAGTAAAAATCTTAACTCCTCACTGCTCACTCCTAACTATCTCAAAAAGCGCTAATATAACATTTATCGCTAAGAGGGGTTGTATGTTTACTGAAGCTTTGACGTTTTGAAATTTGAGCGTCCCCGAGTACCATGGGGTTTAATGGAATCAAAATTAAATGCGAGATATTCTCGCAAATAAAAATAGTATCGCAACTCGTCAAAGTTTTGAAGAACTAGTTACTATGCAAAGACAGCGATCGCTATTAGCCTTGATTGTAGTTTTGGTAATCGCCGCCATTGTCGCGATTACCACAATTTCTATACCCCTAGGACTGGACTTACGGGGAGGTTCTCAGCTGACAATTCAGGTGAAAACAACACCGGAAATTAAGCAAATCACGGAACGTGAATTGTCAGCCGTTAAAAGAGTCGTTGAAGGTCGCGTTAACGGTCTAGGCGTTTCCGAACCAATAATCCAAACTGTCGGCACAGACAAAATTCTAGTACAACTGCCAGGAGTAAACGATCCACAGCAAGCAGAACGTGTGCTTGGGGGTACAGCGCAACTAGAGTTTCGCCAACAGAAGGCAAGTACTGAACCGCAATTGTTTGCTTTGCGAACAATTCAAGTTCAACTAAAAGCCAAGCAGCAAGAACTCCAAAAGACAAAGGACACAGCAGCAATTACGAAAAATCAACAAGATTTACAAAAGAATAATCAGGAGATAGCAGGATTATTTGAAAGCACAAACCCACCACTAACTGGGAAATACCTCAAAGACGCCAATGGCGAACCAGCTCAAGGCAACAACTGGAATGTTGCCATTCAATTCGATCAAAAGGGTGGTGACCTATTTGCCCAAATAACCAAAAACCTCGCCGGTACCGGACGCAGCATCGGCATTTTTCTGGACAATGAACTCATCAGTTCTCCCATCGTTGATGCACAATATGCCACCAATGGCATTACTGGTGGAGGCGCGGTAATTCAAGGTCGGTTTACCCCACAAGCAGCCAACGACTTAGCCGTGCAGCTACGCGGCGGGTCATTGCCCGTACCAGTCGAGATTGGAGAAATTCGCACAGTCGGAGCAACCTTGGGTAAAGACAGCATCCAACGCAGTATTTATGCTGGGATAGGCGGTTTGATTTTAGTACTAATCTTTATGGTGGTGTACTATCGACTACCGGGTGTGATTGCTGATATTGCCTTGATCATCTATGCCGTGCTAACGTATGCTACCTTTGCTTTGCTAGGTGTCACTTTAACTCTCCCTGGCATAGCTGGGTTCATCCTCAGTATCGGTATGGCAGTTGATGCTAACGTACTGATTTTTGAGCGCTCTCGTGAGGAACTACGATCTGGCAAAACTTTGTATCGTTCAGTAGAGGCTGGATTCCACCGAGCTTGGTCTAGTATTTTAGACAGTCACGTGACAACATTGATTTCCTGTGCAGCGCTTTTTTGGCTAGGAACAGGTTTAGTCAAAGGCTTTGCTCTTACATTGGCACTAGGGTTAGGGGTGAATTTGTTTACAGCCATCACTTGTAGTCGCTCGTTGCTGTTGCTGTCATTAGGATTTCCGGCTTTGCGGAAGCCGCAACTGTTTTGTCCTAATTTGCCAACGTCTATCAATCCTAAGGCGGAGGCGCGGTCATGAAAATCAGTGTCATCAAACAACGATCGCTGTGGTGGACGCTTTCCGGTACCCTGATTCTCATCGGTATCATTTCGATGGTCATTTCTTGGCAAACCTTAGGTGCACCACTACGTCCCAGTTTAGATTTTGTTGGTGGGACGCGGTTGCAGTTGGAACGGGATTGTACACAGCCACAAAACTGCGCTCAACCAATTCAACTTGACGCTGTTCGCCAAGTTGTAGATGCTCAGGGGCTAGGCACTAGCAGCATCCAAATTGTGGATCAGCAAGGAGTATCGATTCGTACAAAGGCATTGAATAGCGAGCAACGCACAAAGTTACAAACAGCTTTGAGCGAAAAAATAGGAGCCTTCGATGCCAAAAAGACTCAGATTGATACCGTTGGTCCAACTCTGGGTCGGGAGTTGTTTTCCAATGGGTTGTGGGCGCTCATTGTCTCGTTTATCGGCATTGTTATTTATCTGAGCGTCCGCTTCCAGTCAGACTACGCCGTGATCGCCATTATCGCCCTGTTTCACGATCTGTTGATCACGACTGGAATTTTCTCAATTTTGGGATTAGTGCTAGGTGTTGAGGCTGATAGCCTGTTTGTCGTTGCTATTTTGACGATTACTGGTTTTTCCGTCACAGATACCGTGGTGATTTACGATCGCATTCGAGAAATCCTCAACCAACATCCCAATGACCCGATCAACCAAATCGTGGATGATGCGGTAAACCAGACACTGACGCGATCGCTCAATACGACTTTTACCGTGTTGCTGACGTTGTTTTCCCTATTCATATTTGGCGGCGAAACTCTCAGATACTTCGCCCTCACCCTGATTATTGGCTTCACAATGGGGGCTTATTCCAGTATTTTCATCGCCAGTCCCTTACTCGCTTTCTGGCGACAGCGCAGTAGTAAACCCCAGCAAATAGAAAGCACAGAGTCAAACGTTAGTAGCTAATAGCTAATAGCTAA
>CAZZYE010000449.1:0-2650 GCA_964658145.1 uncultured Stigonema sp. | reverse complement strand
CAATTAGCAATTCACAATTAACAAGCCTATGGATCAAACTGAGAACGCTGACCCATCTTTTATTCAACAAGTACAGCGGCTACACCAGCTTCAGGTATATGGTAGATGGTTTTTTGTCAGCTTCTTATGGCTGACTGTGGCACCTGTTTGCTTGTGGAATTTAAGTGCAGAAATTGCATTGTGGCGGCAATACTTTACTTGGGTGGCGGTAAAATATGGGCTGTTCTATCATCCAATGGCTACCCTAGGTCTAGCTTTTTGTATCGGTATGACCACTGCTGTTTTAGTTTGGCAAAGTCGTAATGTCCTACTGGGGCTACCACAGCAGGAAAAGCAACGCCTAGAAAAACAGGTTTTTCGCATCCGCCAGCAGGGACCGAGTCATCCCTTGTGGAAGTGGGTTTGTCATTAAATCGTCAACTACTCTTATGCTGCCGGGATTGAGGTTAGAAGGCTACAATTCACGATGATAGCAATGTAAGAGTTGTCACGGGGTACTTTTGTTGAATTAGGAAATTTTAAAGTAGTTGCGATATATACATAACGCAGCATACTGGCGAAAGATGAGTTATCAGTAGCTAATGATGCTGCCGAAATTAGGAAAAATTCATGAATTATTCTCAGATTCAATTTAGCGATCGCAAGTCGCAAATTGACCTTTACCAACTCCAACAGTTGTTTAACCTTTCAGCTTTCTGGGCATCAGGTCGCAGCATTGATGATTTGGGCGTAGCAATTGCCAACAGTGAACCAGTGGTTACTGTATGGGATGGAGAGCAACTCATTGGCTTTGCCAGGGCAACTTCTGATGGCATATACCGCGCCACTGTTTGGGATGTTGTCATTCACCCTGAGTATCGTGCTAATGGACTGGGAAACAAGTTGGTGGAAACCGTTTTAAGTCATCCCCAAATGAAGCGGGTTGAACGTGTCTACCTAATGACCACTCACCAGCAGTGCTTCTACGAAAGAATTGGTTTCCAGATTAATTCCACCACTACGATGGTGCTGTATAATCAACCTAACCTAAGATCCGGAACTACTCCGGAAATCCAGCTTCAGGAATCACTAGGGGGATAGAAACTTGCAGCCTTGAATGCTGTTCTGGTTCCTTAGCAATGGATAGAAGTCTATCCATCGATCGTTGCTCATGATGAAGAGCAACGCTGACCAAATGGTCACAAGCAACGACTTCCAGCTTTCCCCCCATTGCTTCCAGTAGAGTTTGATTTAGTAGTAGCTTCATTCCTGGCAAAAGAGCAGCATTCTCTTTGTCAGTGAGTAAATCTATCGGCTCACTCCAGGAAATAGCATGAGTTGGTACATCCAGCCAAATGTGAACCTCATCGCTATCAAGCGATCGACCAGCAGAAATATAAATACTACCTTCATCCATTTGAGAAATGGCACCGTTTACCAAATTCACCAGTACTTGCCGTAGCCAGTAAGGATCTGCCAAAACATAAATTTCTGGGTCTGGTGCTAGCACCTGGAAGGTAAAGTTGCGATTTTCCGCTAACATATAAGTTAAGTTATGAACTTCTTGTAACATTTCGGCTAGCGGTTGGGGCTGAATAACTAATTTATTAGTACCATGCTCTGTTCTGGCAACGTTGAGAATTTCATCGATCAGCTTCAGCAGTTTCAACGCCCGTTCGTGAGCTTCGGCGATAAATTCTCGCTCTTCATCTGGATTTTCACATAAATTCGCCAAAATTAACTGATGCAACCCAATCAGACCATTGAGGGGCGATCGCAATACATGGGTAGTCCGCGCCAAAAACCCCGTTTTAAACTGGCTCATTTCCCTTGCCATTTGGTATGCCAGCTGCGTTTGCTTCATTTGTTGCTGCAGTACTGACACATCTTTTTTATCCATTAGCGTTACACCCGCTGAGTCAGTCGGTTTCTTAAGGCGCGTAAATAATTTGTGAAAACCCATTCCCAGTACTAGTCCTACTCCTAGATAAACCCAGTTGCTCGAATTCATAATATGTAAGTTTTTCATTTGATTAATTAACCATAAAGGTGCAAAAAAATGCTCCTGAGTTCCCACCTCACCAATCCTAGTACTTACGTGTTCAATTACCTTGTTTGTACCGAAAATCCAGTGTTTGCAAATAGATACCTAGAAAGAAACCTGTGATTCCAGCACTGTAGGCAGAGAGAAGTTGCAAGGAGGAGCCAGTACGCCTATACGGTAAAAATTTTTCTATTTTTAACCTAGTTCAAGGTTGAAGAAAAATTTTATTGTCTTTTATTATACTATTATTATATAGCATTCGCAATTGGAAAACTGTACTGTAGGCATTACAAATTGAATACTTTTTGCCTTTAAAAGCAACTTAATATCAGCACTTTATACTCAATAATACTGTATTATTAATAGCCAGTGATTTTACTTAAAAAAGCTTATGGAAATGGGGCATTAGGCATTGGGGATAGGACTTACGCACTATACGCTCTTAAGCATCATGTGGATGATGCAATTCGGTCGTTTTAGACGGACGAGCGAGCACATAAGGGTGTACAGCCAATTTGGGGCATCGCTCTCAAACAGAATTGACTACATTGTAAGGGCGGGGTACGTCGCTTCTCCCAATTCCTCGCCGCTGCGCGAACGCTCCAAGTCAAAAGTCAAAATTCAAAA
>CAZZYE010000448.1:3397-6562 GCA_964658145.1 uncultured Stigonema sp. | reverse complement strand
AAAAATAAAAAAGGATACAAGCCCCCAAATCGATGGAAAACAAAAAGAAATGTCCGATCGAGACACGCAGTGCAAGAAATACTACGTCCTTATTACAAGCTCCAGACCACCACGCACAGCGAATGGCGCTGACGCTCCTTCGTCGAAGATCGCTTCGCTAACGCGATTTATTTATGGGGTTCTTACTTTTGACTTTTGACTTTTGACGAACCCGAAGGGGCGTGACTCCTTTTGATCACAGATTTATGACTAAACAACAATGAAATTCAGCGAAATTTTACAAAAACTTGGCGACGCCGCTGCATCCAATAGTCTCTCTAACCATAAAGACCATGACCCGGAAATTACAGGGGTAGCAGCGGTTGATGAAGCGTCAATCGGGACAATAAGCTATATAGAAGGAGCAAAGTTTGCCTCCTTTGTCGGCAAGACTAGCGCTAGTGCTTTAATTTTGCCTTCATCTGAAGCATTACAGACGCAAGCACAAGAGCGCGGTATCGTTTGGATAGCAACACCAGAACCACGACTTTTGTTTGCCAGAGCGATCGCACTGTTCTACAAACCTTGGCGTCCTCTCCCAGAAATTCATTCTACTGCCGTTATTCATCCCACCGCTAAAATTGGCAATGAAGTTTATATTGGTCCCCAGGTTGTAGTTCAGCAAGGAGTAGAAATTGGCAATGGAGTATGCATTCATCCCCATGTCGTGATTTATCCAGATGCCAAGATCGGCAAAGACACCATCTTACATGCTAACTGCACTATCCACGAACGCACCCGCATCGGTGCAGATTGTGTCATCCACAGTGGTGCTGTCATTGGTGCCGAAGGTTTTGGTTTTGTTCCCACCCCAACTGGTTTTGAGAAAATTGAACAATCCGGCTATACCGTTTTAGAAGATGGCGTAGAAGTTGGCTGTAACAGCGCTATCGATCGCCCCGCCGTGGGAGAAACACGGGTAGGTCGCAATACCAAAATTGACAACATGGTGCAAATAGGTCACGGTTGTCAAATAGGTGCTTTCTGTGCATTGGCAGGTCAAGCTGCCATGGCGGGAGGCGTGAAACTAGGGAATGGTGTGATCTTGGCTGGACAGGTAGGAATTGCTAATCAAGTGAAGATTGGAGAACGGGCGATCGTCTCTGCTCAAGCTGGAGTTCACAGTGATGTTGCACCAAGAGAAATTGTCTCCGGAACTCCAGCTATGCCTCACAAAACTTACCTGAAGGTGTCAGCTGTGTTCCATCGCCTGCCGGAAATCTATCAATCTCTTAAACAATTGCAACGTAAACTAGGCGATCGGTAGGTAGTTAAAATAAATTGAAAATAGGGTGGGTGAGACGCCCAACGCCAGTCGCCTCTGTCGGGAAACACTCGTGTCGGCGCGCTGGCTCCCCCACAAGAAAAGTAACTAAGATTGTGGGGTGGGAAAGAAAGCCGACCCTGTCTTTAGAACAAATATTTTAGAGTTATTTGTGTCTGTCTATTTAGCGCAAATTTCATTTGGGTAGACCATAACATGACCCTTCGGGTTCGCCAGATCCGATTGGGAGTGAAACAAGCTGCAAGGGCTGGACTCACCGTAGGGGCGGGGTAACCCCGCCCTTACAATGTGGTCAATTCAATTGAAAACTGCTGTAAGTGAAGAGTACAAAGGTAGTAAGAGAGGTAAATTACATGACCATCGAAACAGCCACCAAGTATTACATCGCCAATAAGCCAGTACACCATAAGACCCTAGGACTGCTGCTCATCGTCGATTTATACCCATCTAGACTTGACAGCGTGAGGGTAAAGCTGAATAACGGGGTAGAGATGGATTGCCAGCTCGAATTTCTAGACGCAGTCTAGTATATCACTGCTTATCCAAGTTTGGATGCGATTAAAGTCCTGCTTGAGTAAGGTTTTATTGAACCGTGAATCAGGAAAAGCCTGCGTAAACTTGGAGAAGAATTTATGCCCAACAGCATTTCAACCGAGAATATCATGGACGAAATTATTGATAAACTGGCTGTTGGGAATTACATAATTCAAATTGGTTCTATTCAAGGCGCGTCCGTGAATGTAGCAACTAGGGAAGAGCGATACTCTCTGCGTCTGCGTTCCACCCCAATTTTGATGCCTCCTCGTCCTGTGGCTCAACTACTGAGTCGTCTTGAAGCTTGGGCTTTGCATCAATTAGGTACTTGTGCTCTTTGTTTGTCAGAAAATGCCGATGCGATTAATTACCTGACTAAAGCAATACAATTACGGCAATCATTGGGTGACGAGAGGGGAGTTTCCGCAACTCGCCACAATCTTGATCTACTAGAAATTATGAATTTAGAGCAGACAAAGTTACATTCAGTCGGAGATAGTGATATAGATAAAACTAAAATTTTCCGCCAAAAAGCAACAGATGTTGAGACTCCGCTGCCGCAACATTTAACTGAAGATTCCAATTCCCAGTTATCATCCTCACAGCATCTGTTTACTCGAATGAATATAGTAAGAGAAAATCCTTCACCTTCAGTGAAGCCTAACGGTCAAGGGATATTCCTCTCGCCACTGGGGGTCATTACTACTGCAATTTTAGCCGCTGGGGGATTACTAATGTGGTTTAGCTGGCATCATTTGACACAAGTAACTTCCCTCCCATCGACCATGCCTTCAGCAATTGCCACAAGGTCACCTGTTGCCAAACGCAAACCCAAGGCAATTGAATTGCCGTTACCCATTGCCAAACCTACATCTACAGCAGGCGCCACCCGAGCACCAATGATCGAATCTCCACTTACAGTAGATCCGCCGCTGAAACTACCAGTCGAGTTCGAGAAACAAATAGCTAATACTAAATATAAAGTAAAGAACCGCAATTCGTCAAAAAGCCGACTTAAATCTGCACCAGTTCTAAAAGCTACATCTACCCCTACAGTCGCCCCCACAGCCACAACAGAACTCGAACAACCAGCACTTACTCCCACAACAAAATCCGCACAACAGACATCACAAATAATACCTACTCCCACTTTTACTCAGATACCAACTCCGATAGCTACACCAACAGTAGAAGCCACACCTAGTGCCACTTTCACACCAATAGGAATAGTAGTACCGACCCAGCCGTGACCGAATAAATGGTAATGGAAGACTGGCTAATAGCAAGCAATCAACAATTAGCAATTA
>CAZZYE010000448.1:0-3387 GCA_964658145.1 uncultured Stigonema sp. | reverse complement strand
TTAACCGGAGATAATATTATTTGCGTAACTTCTGAAGCTTGTTGTAGAGAAACGCTAAGGAAAACCACGATAGGATACCGTACTCAGGTGGAGGCAATATAGACTGTGTGAATTCAGTGATCTCCGGAGAACTGCAAGTAATGGGCATACCTGTGGGACAATCGCGCTGGAAAAGTTGAATGCGGCAACGGGGCATGCGGAGTTCCTTCACCAGCCGCAGATGATAGGTAGAAGCGAGGGTGTCGCCAATGAGCTGTGCGCCGAACGGGAGTATCCAGTCAAACTTGGTTCGTTCAGGCTCGTTATCGACGCGAAGAGAGTGCGCCGTGAGCAAGTAGCCACCAGGCTTGAGGGCATCGACGAGTTTGCAACAGGCAGCTTGCAGCCCTGTGTGACCGTTGACGTAGTAGAGTACCTCGCTACAGACGATCAGATCGTTGCTGCTGGGAAGCGGATCGTTGGTCATATCAAGGCGCACGAAGCCGACGTTCTCCAGTTGATGGGCGGTGCAGTGAACCGTAGCCCGAGCGATCGCAATCTGGGAAATATCGGCAGCGATGAGGTTGCCCACGTGAGGAGCAAGTTTTACCGTGAGATAACCTTCTGCGCAGCCAAGCTCAAGCGCCCGCACGATCGGAGTGGATGGAAGTAGCTTGAGCGTCTGCTCATACTTCATCTGCTGGTAAGCACTAGCGTGTTTCCACGGGTCGGACTCAAGCACAAAGGTCATTTCAAAACAGAATCGCTGCCAAAGACTAAGCATGTTGCGTTTAATTTGAATCACTCATTTACCAGCTAGACTACAGATTTTTAAGTTGAGTACTGCCTAATCTTTGAGTTTTGTACCGACGATTTATGGTTTGGAGAAATCACCTGTTGCAAAAGTCAACGAATATGAACATATGCTTGGTAGGCAACGGGAAGCATTCGACCTATTAGCGTTGGCATTAAACCACAAAGAATCAAGGAAGCAATCATAATTTCCAAGACAACAAATGCGATTGTGTTTTCGGGAAATAAGCCCTAATAGACAATCTAACTGTCAACTGAGATCTGCTCAGAATGTTTTTCTTGGCAACTTATGTTAGGTGTGCTACCTTTTTACATCTACCACAAGATATACATTTTGTTAAGTCTCTCTGTGTTTCTAGTTACGACAAACATAACGGTATCATAAATTTAGGATCTGGCAATTTAAAGATGTATATTTTTCGATTTCCAACGTGCCTACCCCACCCAGGACATAACGTGCCCGACGGCTAACACCTAACGCCCAACCGCCCGGTCTTCCACCTTTTTATCAATGCTGATAAAAAAGCTTGGCAAAGGAGGTTTAGCGTTTTGAAAATGGAAAACCGCCGACCTAGCGCCATAAAAATTGGTGAATTCCTTGCACACAGAGGGTTGAGCCTGCCGACTAGGGGGAAGAGGGTGTCGGCTTTACCTATATCCGTTCAATTTGCAGAATTTGCACAGGGTACATAAAAAGGAATTGGAGGCCGTAGAAGCATTCGTATTTGTTTGTATAAACCGTGATTTATAGCCTCCAGATGGAGGTCAATTTTGGCAACTAAGTGCTATGATACTTGGATCGCAGCTTAATAATTTTAATAGTGGCTATGCGAAAGTTAGTGAAGGTTCCGAAACAATCGGCACAAGAGCGTATCGAAGAAGAGCGTATGCGTGATGTTCTTCTCCTAGTAACTCATTTAATTCAAAGTGAAGAAGTTACCGTGAAGCTGATGTTGGATTGTCTCTATGATGTCGGTTCAGTTAACCTGATTAACAAAAAGCTTCGGAGTCGCTCCCTCAATGTTGTGGCGTTGGGAATTGCCAGGATGTCCAAACCAGTATTCAAAATCATTGCTCTACGTTGGATAAAAAACAATTGTCCGCAACTAATTACTAACTGGTTGCACTCGCAGGTTACTTTCACAACTTTAAAAGATCAACTTAAACAGCCAGTTTCTACAGCCATCGTTTCAGAAGTTCAATTAGATTCTCTATTACAAACAGAAAATACCAGCCGAGCAGAGATTAAGCGTCTGCGATCTGAGGTGAGATATCTAGCTGGGATTTCGGTAGGAGCGCTCGCAGCTCTTGCCAGTACAGTCGTTTGGGTAAGCCATAGCCCACAAGCAGGAACCGGCATGTCTCAAACAACAAATTTAAATGGCAATTTGGCAACTACGCCGCTCAAGTGAGGAGTATCGTAGATGTTAATAAGTTGTTGCACAGAAAGATACTCAGCGCCAGAATAAAACCTCCTCTTTTCGGTTAGCTACTGAAGCTTTTTTACACAACGCGTTCATTAGCTAACCGCTATGCAGTCGTGGTTGAATACCCCCAGGTGTAAGCCTGGGGCTTTTGTTTGGCGGAAGAGTATAAGATCGGAAATCAACTAGCAGCCATGTCAAATTTTTTTTGATTAGTTTCCTGTTTTATCTATTTGGTGGCTGTAAATGGGATTAGAAAATTTACATTATCAGGGAGCATTGTGTGAGCATCGAAGACGATCGCGGCAGCGGCAGATGAGAAATTATTTTGTCACCCTAAGGAGTGGAAAGTAGAACGTTAATATTCTGAGTGTGGTATGGGAAATGCGTAAATTCTAGTATTAATTAACTTATCAGCGGTGGTTTGGCGACTGTGTGCCAAAGACTCTAACTGAGCTTGCATTTTTGCTTGGAAAGCTTGAGTTGTCACTGGTGGGTTCTGATTCTTACAAACAGCATCAAGTAAAAGTTTGTCAGACGAATCTGATGGAATAATGCTTACTGGGTCATTGACTTTATTATTCGCCAAAATCTTTCCCCGCCAGTTAGCTTGTGCTACCCACAAAGCTTGAAATGCACCACTAGAACAATCACCTACAGCATATACACGGGAGATCGCAACTTTGGCTTTCGGGGAGATAGTTTGAGTCCAAAAACTAGCAAAATTTCCCTGCCTTGCGATAGTCCCTTGGTCAATCGAGACTGTATTGTTGTCGGAATCATGGATAACTGTCTGCCATTGTCCACTGGGCAAAGGAATGTCATCTGCTGCGGATGCTGGTTTACAGTATGCGATCGCCCATACAACTAAGCAAGTAGCAGCAACGCTTTTGATAAGTTTTTTCATAAATCTTACTTTGAGCCAAGTTTTCTCTAGCTTCGCCGCATGGAGTTGGAAGTAGCCTCCGCAAGGATGACGAATTTTTAGCCGCATCTTATAAAGAGATGGCGATCGCTTTCTGGAACTTGCGTATTTAAAAGTAAAAAATATAACTAAGCTTCTGGCAAGGGTGATTGCCAGAAGCCTAATAGACATCTCCGAAAATTAATTATGCTTTGTCTACAACCCTTGTAGAGACGCGAAATTTCGCGTCTCTACATTGTTTTTCGG
>CAZZYE010000447.1:0-6569 GCA_964658145.1 uncultured Stigonema sp. | reverse complement strand
CCCCTTAAAAAGGGGGGCTAGGGGGGATCAAAGCCTTAACACCAAGCGTATTGGTATTTAACGAATCGAGGAAATTACAATGTCAACTGTTAATACCGTTCAAAATAATCATTCCATGAACACTGAACGTTGGCAGTTTTGGATTGATCGAGGCGGCACGTTTACCGATATAGTGGCACAAAGCCCAGATGGTAGAATCATCGTTCACAAACTGTTGTCTGAAAATCCAGAACGTTACACAGATGCGGCAATTCAAGGTATTCGAGATATCTTAGGAATTCCATCTGATGCGCCAATCCCGACTGAGCAAATTGCTGTTGTCAAGATGGGAACGACAGTGGCGACGAATGCACTATTAGAGCGTCAGGGCGATCTCACTCTTTTACTGATCACTAAGGGTTTCCGTGATGCGTTACGCATCGGTTATCAAAATCGTCCGAACATCTTTGCGCGTCACATTGTTTTGCCGGAAATGCTTTACGAACGGGTGATTGAAGTCGAAGAACGCTATAGCGCTCAGGGTGAAGAACTGATGAGCGTTCAAATTAATCCTCAACTCATACAATCGCTACAATCGGCATACGACGCTGGCATTCTTTCTTGTGCGATCGCATTTCTGCACGGCTACCGCTACCCCAACCACGAACAACAAATTGCCGCTATCGCCCGTGACATCGGTTTTACCCAAATCTCAGTGTCTCATGAAGTCAGTCCACTGATGAAGCTAATTAGCCGAGGCGATACCACTGTCGTTGATGCCTATCTGTCTCCGATTTTACGGCGCTACGTTGATCGAATCGCTACAGAATTTCAAGCACCGATAGACGGTGCAGCACCCCAACTCATGTTCATGCAATCCAACGGCGGTTTAATTGATGCTAACCGATTTCAAGGCAAAGACAGTATCCTATCTGGTCCTGCAGGCGGAATAGTTGGAGCCGTGAAAACAAGCGCAATGGCAGGTTTTGACCGCATCATCGGATTTGATATGGGTGGGACATCCACCGATGTATCGCACTATAACGGTGAATACGAGCGCTCATTTGAAACCGAAGTTGCTGGAGTGCGGTTGCGTGCGCCGATGATGTCGATTCATACCGTAGCTGCGGGTGGAGGATCGATTCTTTCCTTTGATGGATCTCGCTATCGAGTCGGTCCTGAATCGGCAGGCGCATATCCAGGTCCTGCTTCTTACCGTCGAGGCGGTTCGTTAACGGTAACTGATTGCAATGTGATGGTCGGCAAACTTCAAGCCGCTTTCTTCCCGTCTGTGTTTGGCACTGAAGGTAACTTGCCGCTTGACACTGAGATTGTACGGCAAAAGTTTACCGAATTGGCAGCCGACATCGAAAAAACTGGTTTTCAACAACAGCCAGAACAAATAGCAGAAGGATTTTTAGCGATCGCAATCAACAAAATGGCAAACGCGATTAAGAAAATCTCGATTCAACGCGGCTACGATGTCACTGAATATACGCTCTGCTGCTTCGGTGGTGCTGGCGGACAACATGCTTGCTTGATTGCCGAAGCGCTAGGGATGACTCGAATTTTCATCCATCCCTATGCAGGAGTGCTATCTGCCTATGGTATTGGATTGGCAGATGTGCGAACTCTTAAAGAAAAGGCAGTGGAAGTTCAATTAACCGAGTCCGAACTACCCATGCTAAAACAAATGCTGACCACGCTTTCTATAGAGGGTCGCACTGAAATTGTTCAACAGGGTATAGATGAGTCTCAAATCGACGTTCTGCTCAAAGCACATCTACGCTATGCAGGGACGGATTCTAGTTTGGTTGTAGATTTTGGGAATGTGGTTTCTATGCGCGATCGCTTCGACCAAGCCTACCACCAACGTTACGGTTTCACGATGCCTGATAAAGTGCTGATGGTGGAAGCGGTTTCTGTGGAAGTGGTTGGACGGACTATCGACCTTGAAGAACCGATGCTGACATCGAGCAGAACTACACCGCTGTTTGCAATCGCGACGGTACAAATTTACACCAAAGGTAACTGGCATCATGCCCTCGTTTATCAACGTGAAGATTTAAGACCAGGCGATCGCATTACAGGCGCCGCCCTGATTGTCGAACCCACCGGCACAAACGTTATTGAGCCTGGTTGGTGTGCAGAATTAACCGAACGCAATCACCTAATTTTGAGCAGGGAAGAGACGTTCCGGCGGAACGTCTGTACGTCCGTGGGGGGCGATCCGAATCGTATTGCCCCCAACCCCATTCTGTTGGAAATTTTCAACAATTTAGTGCGGGCGATCGCAGAAGAAATGGGCATCACGTTGCAAAACACAAGTTACTCCGTCAACATTAAAGAACGGCTTGATTTCTCCTGCGCCATTTTTGATCAAGACGGACAACTCGTTGCCAACGCGCCCCATATTCCAGTCCATCTTGGTTCGATGAGTGAAAGCGTGGGTAGTTTAATCCAAGCCAAAGGCAATACCATTAAACCTGGTGATGCCTATATTTCAAATAATCCCTACAACGGGGGTACGCATCTTCCAGATGTCACAGTTATCACTCCGGTTTTTATCTCCCAGGCTGCGATTCCATTGTTCTACGTCGCCTCACGCGGACACCATGCCGACATTGGCGGAATTACACCAGGTTCGATGCCACCACACAGCACTACTATAGATCAAGAAGGCATCTTGCTTGATAATTTTCAGCTTGTAGAGCAAGGACGCTTCCGAGAAGTAGAATTACTAGAATTGTTGACAGCAGGTAACTATCCGGTTCGCAATCCCGCTCAAAATTTAGCTGATCTCCAAGCACAGATCGCCGCTAATGAGCGAGGCGTACAGGAACTCCGCCGCATGGTCGAGCATTACGGACTGGCGACCGTGCAAACATATATGCAGCATGTCCAAGATAATGCTGAAGAATCGGTGCGGCGCGTGATTGATGTGCTTAAAGATGGCAGCTTTACTTATTCTATGGATGATGGAAGTGAGATCAAAGTCAAGATTACGATTGATCGTCGCGATCGCGCTGCCCGGATTGATTTTACTGGCACCTCTGGGCAGCAATCTACAAATTTGAATGCCCCGAGAGCGATTTGCAAAGCGGTTGTCCTTTATGTTTTTCGTACACTAGTTGATGATGACATTCCCCTCAATGCCGGATGCCTCAAACCTCTAGAGATCTTTATTCCAGAGGGATCTCTGTTGAATCCACAATATCCAGCCGCAGTCGTCGCCGGCAACGTCGAAACGTCGCAAGCGATCGCAAATGCCCTATATGGTGCACTTGGTATAATGGCAGCGTCTTGTGGCACCATGAACAATTTCACCTTTGGCAATGAGCGACACCAGTATTATGAAACCATTTGTGGTGGTTCTGGTGCCGGGGCAACCTTTAACGGAACTGATGCTGTTCAGACGCACATGACTAACTCACGCCTCACCGATCCGGAGGTGCTAGAGTGGCGATTCCCCGTTTTAGTGGCAGAGTTTGCCATCCGTCCTCATAGTGGCGGAAATGGAAAACACAGGGGTGGAAATGGAGTCATTCGGCGGATTCAATTTCGCGAAGCCATGACTGCTGCAATTTTATCAGGTCATCGCGAAAAGCCGCCGTTTGGGTTAAAAGGTGGCGAACCGGGCGCGATCGGGCGCAATTGGGTAGAACACCGTGATCGGACAATCGAACCCCTCGCGAGCAAAGCTGAGGTTCAAATGCATCCAGGCGATGTCTTTGTAATTGAAACGCCAGGAGGCGGAGGATTTGGTCAAGTCGAAAGCTTACAAAACGACTGAAGCCGCGATCGCATAACTACGATCGCCCAAAAGAAATACCAACCTATAGCACTAAGAAACTTACTAGGAAATTTATGTCATTGAACGCACCCCAGCTAAAGCAAGCTTATAGCTGGGGATTCATTCGCTACGCGACCCGAAGATTACGCAACGTTCCCAGAGTTACTGGCGTCCTCAGTGTGCCGTGGGAACTTTTGCCCTCGAACACTCTAGAAACAGTTTCGTCACCCATAATTACGGCATACCAATAACGCGCAGCGATATTATATGAAGCGTTTAAGTCAGAGTGGTATCTTTTCCCCGAAGTGAAGCGACACAAGGAATAATTTACCTTGTCTCTCTTGACTTTACCACTACCGTCATAAGCGTATGCGCTCGTATATTTTGGGTTAACGAAAACAACTTGTCCTCCTAATTCAGTCCATCTGTCTGATACCAACTCAACTATTTTGCGGTGACACCAGAGATGAAACTTTTGTTTTTGTAAGGATTTTCTTCTACCACCCTTAGCCTTCCATCCTTCTAAATTCTCAAATACAATAACCTTCACGTTGTGGGTGAGAGCAAACTCAACAATCGCCCTTGCTACTGTTTTAGAAATTTGTAAGTTAATATTGGAAGACTTTCGCTGGAGTCCTTTACAAAAACCCTTAGGTAAATCTGACTTTGTAATCTTTCTTGTCTGTTTAGACTTGTGAGCAATCATCATCCGACGTTTGTTGCGACGGTCTATGTCTCTAGCAGGATTGATAAACTTTCTCGCTTTTACAGTACCGTCACGACCAACTATGGATGCTGTTGCAGCGTTGTTAATTCCCATATCAACACTGCAAACAAAATCAGATTCAGGTAAGTCAACTTTCTTTACCTCAACAGGCATAGAAAGTTGACATGTATGCTTATTAAGCACCAATGCAGGTGATTTTATTTTATTCCCATCAACTAGGTGGCGGTTTAAACCATGTTTTTTAACTGGTATGCATTCTAACCAGACCCAATCAGTTCCAGACCAAACCTTAATATCAACTAATTGATAGTTGTTGCGATATTTCACTTGCTGACCTTGATACAATGCTGGATAAGTATTGCACATGGATGTAAGTGTAGGTGGTTTGGCTTGACGATGTTTCCTATCTCCAGACTGCCATTGAGCGTATCTAGTTTGGAAGCTAGATACTATACCAATAGCATCAGCTATTGCTGCACGTCTTAGATAACTAGGAAACTTCCGGAACGATGGGTGTTTATTAATTACCTTCTGGAAATACTTGTGATTGGGTGCGGGGTTATCTGTGGTTTGATGAATCATCTTCTCTACAGCATTAACCCGCTCCTTAGTAGTTAAATCAGCGAGGTTTACCCCTTGAGCGTTAACGATGAGAACCAAAGGATTTAAAAACTTACGATATTCCTCAATAGTCCCGACCATCTGAACTTTTTGTTCAGGAGTTGCTTTTAAATCCCAAACGTCAGTACGAATAAGTTCTTGAGGTTTATTTTTAATTTTATTTTTAGCTCTTCGTTTACTCATGGGGTTGTCCTCGACCTTGACATATATTTATAATAAATCTGAACTATCAGATTGTCAACTATGTCCCAAGAAAATTCTCATAAAAAATGGCAGCAAGCAAATGCAGATAAAGTCAGAGCCTATACAGCTAAATACCAAGCGAATAAAGTAAAAGCAAGTGTTTTGCTTGATAAATGGGTTGCAGATGAAATAAATAAAGTTAAACCCCCAGAACAACCGCTAGGGGGATGGATTAAAGAACGTTTACAGAAATGGGCAGAGGCAAGTAGAACAAAAACCTCTTGTAATCCAAACGATATATTTTAATTGTTGCTGCGCTTTTTATATTGGTTTCGCTTACCCCACCTAAAAGGTAGACATCTTTATAGTCTTTTTAGGTGGGGACTGCGCTCAACATTTCTGTTCAATTTTCCTTCTCTTCCTTCTGAAATACGCCGGCTTTGCCGTGATGGAAAGCTAGATACTCCTACTCCTGGGCTTGCACTAGGGTTTGTTCAAGCCAACTTAGTTGTATTGCCATACTCTTTGGCATTTGAATTTATGCTATTCTGCCAACGAAATTCAAAACCTTGTCCAATTCTTGATGTAACAGAGGTTGGAGATCGTGAACCTAAGATAATTGCTCCTGGTGCCGATCTGAGAACAGATCTCCCTCGCTACAGAATTTTTCGACATGGTGAATTAGTTGAGGAAACAACTGACATTAGACCATTTTGGAGAAGCGATTTGGTAGCCTTTCTTATTGGTTGTTCATTTTCCTTTGAAAATGCCATACTCAACTCTGGGCTACCACTACGGCATGTAGAAGAGAGAAAAAATGTGCCTATGTACAAGACAAACATCCCATGTATCTCCACTCGGATATTTTCTAGTCCCTTAGTCGTCTCCATGCGTCCCCTTCCTGCTACTAATGTTGTTCGTGCTGTAGAAGTAACCAGCCGATACTACAAAGCACATGGCTCTCCTGTTCATATTGGAAGTCCAGATTTAATTGGGATCAGAGACTTAGAAAAACCTGATTATGGTGATGCTGTCACACTTCGTGATGGTGAAATTCCTGTTTTTTGGGCTTGCGGAGTGACGACTCAAGCTGCAATTTTTCAAGCAAAGCCTGAACTAGCAATCACCCATTCCCCTGGACATATGTTTATTTTTTCTTCTCCTGTCGGAGACGCTGCGCGAACGTGTACTTCGCGTCTTTGCGGTTGGTTAAAATAGGTAATCGCGAGATCGGTTCGGGAGTAGCAACGCCAAATCAAGAAATTT
>CAZZYE010000446.1:0-6577 GCA_964658145.1 uncultured Stigonema sp. | reverse complement strand
AGACAAGGAGACAAGGAGACTCCCCACTCCCGTACAGACGTTCCGCCGGAACGTCTCTTCCCCACTCCCGTATCAACTTATCCTTTTATTTCCAACCACAACACAGCTGCTGCGTGTTTAACAATGGTGGCGCAACAGTTGGACAATGCGGTGCAACTGGAATGGGCGATTCGCCAACTCCGGGGACAGCGCCCGAAAAATCTTGTGGAAGCCGCAGAAAAGTTAGGATTTGTGCTGCGGCAGTTACAAGTCAGTTGGAGTGAGTTGCGACAATTATCTTTCCCTGCTTTACTACTTTGGAATTCTGATTCTCCTACACCTAAGACTCCCCATTGGGTGGTAGCGTATGGAGTCAAGGGTAGCTGCCTGCTTGTTGCTAATCCCCTAAATCCCAGTCATACTTGTGAGAGTTTACCACAGTCGGTAGTTGAGGCATGTTGGGATGGACAACTGTGGCAAGTAGAACTGATCCAGAAGCAAGAAAAATTCAACCTCGGTTGGTTTACTCCAGCAGTTTGGAAGTACCGGAAATTACTTACAGAAGTATTGCTGGCGTCTTTTACTTTGCAGCTTTTAGGGTTAACCACACCACTGATTACCCAAGTCGTCATCGATAAGGTGATGGTGCAGGAGAGTTTGCCGACTCTTGATGTCATGGCGATCGCACTCCTGCTGGTAGCGATCTTCGAGGCAATACTCGGCATCCTGAGGCTATTTATCTTTACCCACACTGCCCGACGGCTGGATCTGAGTTTATCAGCACAGCTATTTCGCCACCTGATGCGGTTGCCTTTGGCTTATTTTGAGTCGCGACGGGTAGGAGACACAATAGCACGAGTCCAAGAACTAGAACAAATCCGGCAGTTTCTTACTGGCACGGCGTTGACTGTGATTTTGGACAGCATCTTTGCTGTAGTCTACCTGGCATTGATGTTTTATTATAATGTCCCACTTACCTTCGTGGCGTTGGCGGTACTGCCACTGTTTGCGATTTTGACAATAACAGCAACGCCCATTCTCCGCAACTGGCTTAACGAAACATTTAACCGCAGTGCCGATACTCAATCGTTTCTGGTTGAGACGGTGACAGGAATTCACTCCGTAAAAGCCCATGCAGCAGAACCAGTAGCACGCACTCGCTGGGAAGGTTTGTTTGCCCGCTTCATCCGCACAGGTTTTAAAGCTTCTACCACTTCTAACATTAGCAGTAATATTGGTGACTTCCTCACCAAATTTTCCAGCTTGCTAATTCTCTGGTATGGAGCTAAATTAGTTATCGAACATCAGCTGACTGTCGGTCAACTCGTCGCATTTCAAATGCTTTCTGGTAGAGTCACAGGACCACTTTTGCGCCTAGTGCAGTTGTGGCAAAATCTGCAACAAGTCCTGCTTTCGGTAGACCGAATTGGCGATATTCTTAACGTTGCTCCTGAAGCTGAACCTGGAACTGGTTTAGTTTTACCAGATCTCAAAGGTCAAGTCTCCTTTGAGCAAGTCTTCTTCCGCTACCGACCAAATACTGAACCTGTCGTCCGAGGAATCTCTTTCACAGTGCAACCAGGGCAGTTTGTTGGTATTGTGGGACGGTCAGGGTCTGGTAAAAGTACCCTTTCTAAGCTGCTACAACGCCTTTATCAAATTGAATCTGGACGCATCCTGATCGATGGTTTTGATATTAAAAGCGCCGATCTAGCTTCGCTACGCCAACAAACTGGTGTGGTTCTTCAAGAAGACTTCTTATTCAATGGTTCCGTCTTAGAAAATATCACTCTTGGTAATCCCGAAATTACCGCAGAACAAGTAGTGGAAGCCGCAAGATGTGCCGTTGCCCACGACTTTATCAGTGAATTACCCGATGGCTATGAAACCAATGTCGGAGAACGTGGTACAGCTTTATCTGGCGGACAGCGACAACGTATTGCTTTAGCCCGTTTATTTCTCTTGCAAGCACCGATTTTAATTCTGGATGAAGCTACTAGCGCTTTGGATAGTGAAACAGAACAGCAAGTCCTACAAAACCTGCAAAAAATGTCCACTAATCGGACCGTATTTCTTATTGCCCACCGTTTTGCCCCTCTCAAGTGTGCTGATTTAATTTTGGTGCTAGAAAAGGGAGTGATAGCCGAACGTGGTACTCACTCGGAACTATTGCAACAAAAGGGTTTGTACTGGTCACTGTATCAACGCCAGCAGTCAAATGTATGAACTCGTTCCCACGCTCTGCGTGGGAATGTATTCCGGGAGGGCTGCTGCCTCCAAGAACAGCGTTACTAGGCAGCAGCCCAAACGAGAAACGCTTGTATTTTCAAGGGTTACAGCTTAAGTTGACACGTATGGCATGTCGCCCGTCCCACAATGATTAAGTGTTAGAAACTGCAACATAGGGTAGATCGACATTAGCTGCTGCGGAGGCGGAGTCGTCGCCGATGAAGAAGTAGTTTGGCTTCTGATAGGGATTGTATGCCAGACCGGTGGTATTGTATGGTGTGTAGTTTTGGATTTTCCCAGTCAGGATTGGTGAGCCATCAGCAAAAAGCTTGTAAGTGTTGTCCACAATTGACAACTCATAGTGGGTCGCCACAGTGGTATCGCGAGCAACTTGCTCAACGTTGTTGTGTGTCAACGAAACGCTACCATCAGCACCGAAAACAATTTGTTTCGCCCAGATCTGATTATTCCAAAAGCCGAGTTCAATTCCTAGTCCATAGTTGTCCAGAGCAACAACGTCGAAACCTGCTTGGTCATTACTGTTGTGGCTCTCGCTGTTCACCTTAGCATCAAAATCGATGGT
This sequence comes from uncultured Stigonema sp., assembly GCA_964658145.1. Lineage (GTDB taxonomy): Bacteria > Cyanobacteriota > Cyanobacteriia > Cyanobacteriales > Nostocaceae > Stigonema. The sequence goes on along the minus strand of CAZZYE010000446.1, from coordinate 3,786 downwards.
AAAACCAGTATTGTGATCAAGTGTAGGGAATTGCGGGTTGAGTTGGCCGTCATTATTGTAGCTTGTGTAACCCCCCGTAATCGTTGGATCTTGAGTGCTGTCCAAGCCACCGCTAGCAGTTTGAGTGGGTAGAGGGACTACATTAGTAGGTGGGTCTGCATTTGGGTCTACAGTTGGTTGTGCATTTGGTATAGTTCCAAAACTCAGCCAACTTTGATTGTTGGGCGCACCACTCAAAGCTGGAGATCCCAATAAGGATACATTTAGATCGTAGTTAGTGTTACTACCCTTATCAGAGCTTACCCTAATGTAATAAGTGCCTGCTTCTAAATATCTGCGGTTGATTGCTTCTGAACCCGCGCCCCTGTTATCTGAGGAGTCAATCAACTCATTGCCATTGTTGTCAGCCCTAATCAGCTGCACGTTGACATTTGCATTCAGGTTATTCACGGCAATTGTCAAGTCAGTGCTGTTTTCTAGATTGAATTTGTAGAAGTCGTTGTTGTGAATATCACCCACAAAGTCAGTCCAAGTTTTTGTCAGCAGGCTACTAGTAATGTCACGAGCAGTGTCTAAGGTGTTTGCTTGATAGTAATTACCCGCACGTCCCTCGTTTTGTCCATAAAGGACAAAGTGTGTGTATGCCTGTTGATTATTATAGCCTAGTGCGCTCAAGTCAGGATTATTAGCAAGGTAGACCTTGACATCGAAAGTGGGTGATGATATGCGTCCCTGATCCAGACCATTGGTTTCAAAGTCATCCAACAGTTGCTTATTGGTTAGATTTGGTGCTAAGTCGCGATTAACACTGCGATAGTAGTTAACATCAAAGGCAGGGTCGAACTTGCGTCCCTCCTTCAAACCGTAGAGATCGAAATGTTGTAACAATTGTTCACTACTGTTAAAACCTGCCTGACCTAAGTCAGGATTAGACGCCTTGTAGTAATTAGGATCGAAAAACTGAGAAAATTCCCGTCCCTCATTAAGTCCGTAAGTTTCCAGATGCTGAAATAGTTGCTCGTTGTTTAAACTACTCAGGTCACTATTAGCGGCGCGATAAAAATTTAGGTCAAAAACCTCTGAGAAGCGACGCCCTTGACTAATACCATTATTTTGCAGATCTGAAAACGCTTGTACATTGTCCAACCCAGCTAGGTCAGGATTGCTGGCGCGATAGAAGTTGAGATCCACAATCGGTGAAAAGGCGCGCCCTTGGCTCAAACCATAGGTTTGGAAGTGCTGTAACAATTGTGCATCTGTAGTTAGACCCGCAGCAGCCAAGTCAGGATTAGCAGCGCGGTAAAAATTGGCATCAAATAAAGTTGAAGTGTTGACTACCATAATTTAATCTTTTGCAAAGATAGTAAAATTCTTTACACTAGCAGTAGTGTATTTTGTAACGTAATAATAGATACGAAAGAATATTATTTTTATTTCCTTTAATTGTCAATACCTAAACCTGAAAAATATTTATTGAATTTTATACATTTTTTTAGGAGTTTTACTTAGCCACATGTAAAAGTGGGGAGTGGGGAACAGACGTTCCGCCGGAACGTCTGTACTGTGAAATTTTTTCATTGGGGCTGCCTCCTTTTAAAGTTGCAGACAGCAGCCCAGACGAGAACTGGGCTATTATATTTTCAAGGGTGGGATGAGTTTAAGTTTTAGTTTTAGAAACTCCCACAAATGATATATCGACATTAGCCCCTGCTAACGTGGAGTCGTCACCGATAAAGAAGAAGTTTGGCTGCTGATAGGGATCGTAGCCCAAACCAGAGGCTTGAAATGTTGAGTAATCTTTAATGCTTCCAGTTAGGATTGATGAACCATTGGCAGAAAGCTGGTAAGTGTTGCCCGAAACTGATAACTCATAGCTAGTCGTCACAGTGGTATCGCGAAGAACTCGCTCAGTGTTGTCGTGTTTAAACAAAGTGCCACCATCAGAAGCGAGAACAGTACCAGTATCTTTCGCCCAAATTTCATTATTCCAAAAGCCGAGTTCAATTCCTTGGCGATCGCTGTCCAGAACGACAACGTTGAAACCTGCTTGATCGTTGCTGCTGTGGGTTTCGCTGTTAAGCTTGACATCAAAATCGATGGTAAAACCAGTAGTGCTATCAAGTGTGGGGAACTGCGAGTTAAGTAGGTCGGGCATTGGGAACGAATAGTAGCTGGTGTAACCACCTGTACTTGTTGGATCTTTAGTGCTGTCCAAGTTAGTCACGTCACCGTTAATGGTTGAAGTGGGTAGATTGCTTAAGTTAGTAGGCGGTATAGTTGGTACAGTTCCTAAAGACAGCCAATTTTGAGTGCTGGGCGAACCTCCCAAATCAAATGAGGAGACTTTCAGATCGTAGTTACTGTTAGCGCTTGCTTGACCTTGGTTTACCCTAATGTAGTAAGTGCCTGCTGCTAAATTGTTACTGTGCAATGTTTCTGACATCGCACCGTTGTTTTCTGAGGAGTCAATTACCTGGTTATTGGCACTACTAATCAGCTGCACGTTGACATCTGCATTCAGGTTATTCAAGCCGATGGTCAAGTTAGTGGGGTTGTCCAGATTGAATTTGTAGTAGTCGTCGGTGTCGGTGGCGCCCACAAAGTCAGTCCAGGTCTTGGTCAGCAAGCCATTAGTAATGTCGCGAGCAGTGTCTAAGGTGTTTCCTGCATAGTCACTACCAGGACGTCCCTCTTTTTGTCCATAAAGGACAAAGTGTGTGTATGCCTGTTGATTATTAAAGTTAGCTGCGGTCAAGTCAGAATTATTAGCAAGGTAGACCTTGACATCGAAAGCGGGTGACGATATGCGTCCCTCATTCAAACCATAGAGTTCAAAGTGGTCTAACAATTGCTTGTTCTCTGTTACACCAGCTGCTGCTAAGTCGGGATTAAGACTGCGATAGTAATTGACATCAAAGGCAGGGTCGAACTGCTGTCCCGACTTCAAACCGTAGATCTCGAAATTTTGTAACAATTGTTCACTACCGTTCAAACCTCCCTGACCTAAGTCGGGATTATTCGCTTTGTAGTAATTAAAATCGAAAAACTGGGAAAATTGCCGTCCCTCAGCCAATCCATAATTTTCCAAATGCTGAAATAGTTGCTCGTTGTTTAAGCTACTTAGGTCACTGTTAGCAGCACGATAGAAATTTATGTCAAAAACGTCTGAGAAGCGACGCCCTTCACTAATACCATAATTTTCTAGATGATCAAGCGCTTGTTGATTGTTAAAACTAGCTAGGTCAGGATTGCTGGCGCGATAAAAGTTGAGATCCACAAGCGGTGAAAAGGCACGCCCTTCGTTTAAACCATAAGCTTGAAAGTGCGAAAACAATTGTGCATCTGTAGTCAGACCAGCGGCAGCCAAGTCAGGATTAGCTGCACTGTAAAAATTGGCATCAAATAAGTTTGAAATGTTAACTGCCATAACTTAATTCTCTAAAAAGATAATATTTTTCTCCGTACTACCACTAATGTGGTTTACACTGTAAAAACAAGATACAGAATGATATTATTATATTACTTGATGGTAAATATACTTATATAGCAAATATCTATTGATTTTTATACAATTTTTTAGGAGTTTTACTTACGCAAATATATTAAGGTCGCAACGTCGTCCTAATCGCACCTTCTCAATTGGTAGAAACAAGAGAAAGACATTTCCACGCCCTTACGGGTTCGCCCCACTCCTTGGGCTAACCCTACCAAGGATTACAGCAGGCGATCGTTAACCTGACTTTTCACGGGATGTGGAAAGGGGGAAATAGTTCGCGAGTTGAAGTG
>CAZZYE010000445.1:0-6580 GCA_964658145.1 uncultured Stigonema sp. | reverse complement strand
TTTAATTTGAGCGAAGCGATTGACTTATTTTTTGTGATTGTTGGCATTCGCTATTCAAATACGCCTTAACAGAACAAGCTAAAGCTTTTGCTAAAAGTGGAGGAACAGCGTTTCCTATTTGGTTAAACTGACTGTTTTCCGAACCCTGAAATTCAAACCAATCGGGAAAACTTTGCAGACGAGCACCTTCACGCACTGTTAATCTTCTTCTCCGTCCATCTGGTAAACGTATCCGCAACATATCGCCTGTTGCACCAGATAAATTCCGGCAGGTTACTGTTCGGCAAGGTACATGTAGATGAACATCTCTAGGCTTGATGCATTTGGATGCTATTTCATATTTATTCACATATTCATCCATACTGGGAGTGAGAAATTTTGAGTTTTGTGGCACTGAAAAAGCTAACTCTTCTAAAGCTTCACCAGCAGTATAAGGTGAATGAAGATGTGTTTTCTCAGGCCATTTCCAACCGCCTTTATGTGCCACACAAAAAAGGCGTTCTCTTTTCTGAGGCACCCCGTAATCAGCGGCATTGAAAATTTGCCATTCGATAATATAACCAAGTTCTTGCAGAGCAAAAACAATTTCTTCAAAATATACTTTGTTGCGGAACAGTATTCCTCGCACATTTTCAAATAAAGCCAGGTGGGGACGATAGCGTTCAACCGCAGAAATAAAAGTAGGAAAGCCGTCACGACTATCTTTTAATCCGAGTTGATGTCCACCGACACTGAAGGGTTGACAAGGAGGACCACCTACGATCGCTGCTGCCTCCTGTAAAGAGGTTGCAGACAAAGTCTCTACAACAGATAATGGTGTGAGATTGACCTGATGACATGAACTATGCAGATTATACCGATAAGTCGCACAAGCATCTTCTAAAATTTCATAACCAATAGTTTTAAAACCTGCGGCTTCAAAACCGAGAGCAAGTCCACCACAACCAGCAAATAAATCAATAACCAAATATTCACTGTTTTCACTATGGGAAAGTTGCAGTTCTGTTTCAATCAAATTAAGATAAGGAACTTTGCACTCCAAGGTCCAAGCTCAAAACTCAACAATCTATTATATGAGATTAATTTGGGAATCGTACTCGTGTAACCGCAAGCTGGTGCGATCGCTTGTCATATCATGTCCGGTAGAATCGGTGCCACATTGTAAGGGCGTGGAAACCGCGCCCCTACGGTTATATTGTGGTCTACCCGATAATGGTGCTGTAAGCCCTCACACACGCGCTCTTATCTTCTTGCATGAGAGTGAGTCGATAATCTACGTTGCAGTAGTTAGATTTTTATCTCTAGTGGGAATCATAAATTACAGGTTCAACAGGGAGTCTCCACCCAATGAGGCTAGCCCGTTAACTTCCTGTCCAATAACTAGATAAATTCCCATATCTTGAGAGTAGAGCAATGTCAACAGCAATCTTTCGGCTTCCTGGCTACAGTATTGCAGAAGTTATTCACGAAGATGCCACTATAGCAGCGTATCGCGCAATTGCCACATCAAGTGGACAACCCGTTATTATTAAGCTGCTGAAAGCCGAATATCCCACGCTCAAAGATATTGCTCGACTCAAACACGAGTACGAAATTACTCGAAACCTGGATGTAGCAGGTGTGATCAAACCCCATGAGATCATCAGCTACAACAATGGCTTAGCACTGCTCCTAGAAGACTTCGGCGGAAAATCCCTCAAAAGTCTAATGACTTCGAGCAGGCTGGAACTCATTGACTTTCTGGACATTGCTATTCAGATTACTGAGACTCTAGGAGAGCTACATAGTCACAAGATTATTCATAAGAATATCACGTCTCACAATATTTTCTTCAACTCGGGCACAGGTGAAGTCAAACTCACTGACTTAAGCATCGCTTCCTTGCTATCGAAGGAGAATTCGGAAATTAGTAGCCCCAACCTCCTAGAAGGAAGTCTTGCCTATATCTCACCCGAGCAAACCGGGCGGATGAACCGGACTGTGGACTATCGCACTGACTTCTATTCTCTTGGCGTCACCTTCTACGAATTGCTGACAGGTCAACTGCCCTTCGGCGATACTCATGACCCGATGGAACTAGTACACTGCCACATTGCTAAAATCCCGATTTCTCCCCACGAACTAAATAGATCTGTGCCAATGGTATCAGGCTTGGTGATGAAGTTACTTGCTAAGACGGCTGAAGAACGCTACCAAAGCGCTTACGGACTGAAAGCCGACCTAGAGCAATGCCGAATACAATTACAAACAACGGGTGATATTGACGAATTTCCCCTTGGTCAGCAGGATTTGTCCAATCAGTTTCAAATTCCCCAAAAACTTTATGGTCGAGAAGCTGAGGTGCAAACTCTGATGGCTGCTTTTCTTCGAGTTAGTCAAGGTAGCACGGAAATGATGCTAGTGGGGGGTTACTCAGGTATCGGTAAATCTTCATTGGTGAATGAAATTCACCGACCGATTACGCGCCAGCGAGGTTATTTTATCTCTGGCAAATTTGACCAGTTTAAGCGGAATTTTCCCTATGCTTCCCTGATTCAGGCATTTCAAGAACTAATGCGGCAGTTGTTAACTGAAAGTCAAAGCCGCCTACATGTTTGGCGACAAAAACTCTTAAACGCTTTAAGTAGCAACGGTCAAATCATTATTGATGTCATTCCCGAAGTCGAACTGATTATTGGCAAACAACCAGCCTTATCGCAACTGCCTCCTGCTGAAGCCCAAACTCGCTTTAACCTGGTCTTCAAACAATTTATTCATGTCTTTACTGACTCAAAACATCCACTGGTACTGTTTTTGGATGATCTCCAGTGGGCTGATTCTGCCTCGCTGAAGTTAATTCAACTGCTGATGAGTGACCAGGAGAGTGGCTATTTATTCCTAATTGGCGCTTATCGGGATAACGAAGTCAACCCAACACATCCGTTCATGCTTACCTTGGATGAGATTCGGGCAGGGGGTGCCACTGTAGAGGCGATCGCCTTGGGACCTTTAGCACGGGAGCATATGACCCAATTGATTGCTGATACACTCAATTGTCTACCACCTCGGGCAGAACCTTTAGCAAATCTGTTGTTCCAAAAAACCCAAGGTAATCCTTTTTTCTTCACCCAGTTGCTGAAATCCTTGTATCAAGATGAACTGTTGACTTTTGATTCTTCAGGTTGTTGGCAGTGGAACATCCAGCAAATTCAAAATCGGGCGATTACCGATAACGTGGTCGAGTTAATGGTTGGCAAAATTCAGAAATTATCAGAATCAACCCAACACGTCCTGAAACTTGCTGCCTGTATTAACAACCGCTTCGACTTAAATGTCTTGGTGCTGGTCAATGAACAATCTCTAACACAGACAGCAGCTGATTTGTGGTCAGCGCTGCTGGCGGGATTAATTTTGCCTTTGAGTGATACCTACAAAATTCCTCAAGTTTTGCGGCAGTCTGAGCTAGAGGCATTTTGTCATACAGCAGTGCAAGTTGACTACAAATTCTTGCACGACCGAGTGCAGCAAGCTGCCTATTCGCTCATTCCCCAAGAGCAAAAGCAACAAGTTCACCTGAAAATTGGGCAATTGTTGCTGGGTAATACAAGTCTTACCCACTTGGAAGAACATATTTTTGATATTGTTAACCATCTCAATCTTGGGCAAGTGTTAATTACTGAGCCGAAAGACCGATACCAACTCGCAGAATTAAATCTTTTGGCGGGCAGACGGGCAAAATCCTCTTCCGCTTTTGAAACAGCATTGAAGCTGCTCAAAATCAGCATGAATTGTCTGACTGAGCAAAGCTGGCAAGAAAATTATTCTTTAACTCTAAAAATCTATCTGGAAACAGGAGAAGCTGAATATTTAAATGGCAACAATGAGTCAGCATTAGTAATTTTTGATAAGACACTTTTTTATGTCAAAAATCTCCTAGAACAGTGTCATGTCAATGAGTACAAAATCATGTGCTACCGCATGAAGAATGACTTGAATTCAGCTTATGAAGTAGGTTTAAGTACACTAAATCTTTTGGGGATAGATTTTGAACCATTCCCAGATGATGATTATCTCTTACTCGAACTACAGGCAACGAAAGCGATAATTGGTAACCGTACTATTGACAGCCTTACAGAATTACCGCAAATGCAAGACCCAGAGAAACTAGTGCAAGCACGGATTCTTAAGGAAGTATGGCCTATCGCTTACTTTTTAGGTTCCAAAGCCCTCCACCTCTGTGCTCATAAGATAACCCAACTTTCAATCCAGTATGGCAACTTTCCGATTTCGGTATTTGGGTATATGCTTTATAGCTTTTGCTTAGTGTTCAGGCATAACGAAGTCGAGTTGGGATGCGAAATGGGGAAATTATCCTTAAAACTTCATGAAATTTTCCAAACAAAAGATTTAGAAGCAAATATTTTCAATATGTGGGGAGGCTTGATTCTCCACTATAAAGAGCATATCAGCAAGGGGAAGCCTTTTCTATTGCAAGGCTTTAATAGTGGGTTAGAAACTGGGTCTTATCAATGGTCAGGTTATTGCTCAGTTAACTTCATTTGGCAATCTTTATTTGGCAATGAGTCATTGCAAAAAACTGCTGATATTGCAGATATTTTCATCCCAGATCTGAAAAAAATTGACAAAAATATGCTCAATTACCATTTGCTGGTAATTGAGGTAATTACCAATCTAACTGAATCGACTGAGGTAAGAGAAGAACTTTCTGGGTCAGGCGTTAATGAGCATCAAGTTTTAGAATTTGCCCTTAAGAGTGCGGATTTGTTAACTGCTTTTGTTGTCTATATTTACAAACTTGCTCTTTCCAATTGGTATGGCGATTATCGGAAAGCAGTAGAATATGCTGAACTAGCAGAAAAATATGTTGAGGGTGCAGAGGGAATTTTTATTAATCCTGTTTTCTACTTTCATCAAAGTATTGCACTGGCAAAAGCTTATACTGAAGCGGATGTGCTTCGACCGTCGAGATATCTAAATAAGCTCACAGCTAATCTAGAAAAGTTCAAAAAATGGGCAGAGCATTGTCCCCAAAATTATCGACATAAGTATCTGCTGATTCAAGCCGAAGTTGCCCGGATTTCAGGACAAGATTATCAGGCAATGGAATTGTACGATCGGGCGATCGCCGATGCAGCAGAATTTGGGTATCAGCAAAATGAGGCACTAGCCAACGAACTTGCTGCCCAGTTTTATCTGTTAAAGGGTCGGGTAAAATTTGCCAAATTATACTTGATGGAAGCTCGCTATCGCTATCTTCAGTGGGGAGCAACTGGCAAAGTTAGGCAGTTAGATGAACGCTACTGTGAACTGCTTTCAACTAATGAAGTCACCCAGATAGATACCGCTAATAAAGGTGAGCTAAGCATACTGGATTTACATACGGTAATTAAAGCATATCAGGCGCTTTCTAGTGAAATTATTCTAGAGCGCTTACTGGATAAGCTGATGACAATTGTAATTGAGAATGCGGGTGCCCAAAAAGGTTGTTTGGTGGTTAAAAATGTTGACCAGTGGGCGATCGTAGTACAAGTAAATATTTCAATCCCCGATCGGGATTTATACAGTCAAGCCCCCGCAATTACAGAAAAAATACCACATTCAGGGACGCTCCATGTATTCAACCCAAATGAAAACTGCTATAACTTGCCTGTTCTACTACTGAATTACGTTGAAAGAACTGAAGAAAATCTAGTCTTAGACAATGCTCGACATTCAGAGCTTTTTGCCAATGATCCCTACATCATTACTAATCAACCCAAGTCAGTTCTTTGCTCACCCATAATTTATCAAGGTAAGCTCACAGGAATTTTATATCTGGAAAATAATCTCACAACCGGAGCTTTTACGCCAGAGCGGTTAGAGGTATTGACCTTGCTCACTAACCAGGTTTCCATCTCAATGGAAAACGCCCGCCTTTACAAAGATTTGCAGACTTACTCTCAACAACTAGAAATTTCCGGATACCAAGAGCGCGAAAAAGCAAAGCAATTGGAGCAAGCGTTAGACGAGTTGAAGCGGACACAGGCACAGATGGTACAAAGCGAAAAAATGTCTAGCCTCGGTCAATTGCTTGCTGGTATCGCCCATGAAATCAACAACCCGGTCAACTTTATCTATGGTAATCTTACCTATGTGGATGAGTATACTAAAGATATGATGGGTTTGGTGCAGCTTTACCAGCAGCACGACTCAACGATAGCCTCAGATATTCAGGATGAGATCGAAGCGATCGACCTGGATTTTCTGATGGAAGACTTACCTAAGATGCTAGCTTCGATGAAACTGGGTGCTAACCGGATTCGCCAAATTGTCCTGTCCTTACGTAACTTCTCTCGCACAGATGAATCTGAAGCCAAACCCTTTAACATTCATGACGGTATTGACAGCACTTTGATGATTCTGCAAACTCGCCTCAAAGCCAAACACGACCATCCTGGAATTGAGGTGATCAAAGAGTATGGCGACTTGCCTTTGGTGGAATGTTATGTCGGACAGATCAATCAGGTGTTTATGAATCTGCTTGCTAATGCTATTGATGCCATAGAAGAGGGAGTGGGGAATGGGGAGTGGGGAGTAGGAG
>CAZZYE010000444.1:0-6584 GCA_964658145.1 uncultured Stigonema sp. | reverse complement strand
ACAAGCAACGGCATCGCTTTCGTTAAGTATTTAAAATTTCTTGAATAGCTAAAGCCCGTCCTCTCCCAAATGCCTGATGAAAGCGCCGAGTTCTTGAATCCATTCGCCTGAGTTTATAATATTCAACTAATTTTCTTTTCCATGACAACTTTGGCACAGTAGGCATATGACCTCGCACAAATTCCAGTATCACGTTGGAGTATCCATTTCCTTCAGCTAACTGAAGTAGGTATTCCTCTTGCAATCGCCTAATTGGAATCAAATGAGTTAACTTCAGACGCACAAACACCCCTGTGCCTAAACCAATGTCACAGGATGTAAATGACAGATCGTGATCTCCCCCTCTCATCAGTAGTTTTCCCTTGGGATCAAGGTTTAACCTTTGTGAACTATTGCGTATTGATTCGGCATATTTTTGAGCTACAATTTTCCGAACGCACATTCCAGCACCGACAGGGGCTGCTTCATAGCAATATATTAGGTTTGACCACTGATCCCGAGTAATTTCTCGAATAGCTAGCATCCACCAATACGGTTTAGTCCAATCTGGGGGAGTCTCCTCAAATTCAGGTCGAATTTGTCCACCCCAAGACCCAAGGATTTGCCAGTCATTACTGATCTGCAATGATAATTCTAAATAATCTGAGTCTAGAACATTATCATCATCAACAATGACTATAATTTCGCCCACCGCTTCTTTAATACCCAGTAAAAGTGCATGAGTCTTACCCAATTGCTCTTCCCGGAAATGGCGGGCGTTAGGATGCCTGCTTAAGTCAATTTCTTCAGACAGAAGTTTGTCACTAGCATTGTCAATTAGTAAGAGTTCCCACTTATCTGATGGCAAGGTCTGAGCCTCTAATGCCATTAAGACTTTATCGAGGTAATCTCGCCGAGGATTATAAGTGCAGATAATAACACTTAAAGATGGTTTCATATAAAAAATTTTATACAGTTGTACCCTCTATTAATTAATTAGGTTTTCCACGCTAATTACAGTGTCGGACACGTAGTTCGTCCTCTCATTAAATCACAATTCCTAATTACCAATTAATCAATATTTCAGTAATTTTGGTCGCCGCATCACCGTTTCCATACAGTGTAGGCGATTCAGATGGGCGAACAAAGTTAGCTATCGATTCACTTAAAGTTTCTGGTTGTACCAGTTGATTCCAACCCATGGACACAGTCTCAACCCATTCCGTTTCGTTGCGGAGAGTAAAGCAAGGTCGCCCCAAAATATAAGCTTCTTTCTGTATCCCTCCGGAATCTGTAATTATAGACCGACTAGCACTTAAAAGTGTGAGCATATCAAGGTAACTAACTGGTGGAATCACCACAATTGAGTCAGTTTCCAGATAATGACTTAGATCCTGAGTCCGAATTTGAGCCAGAGTCCGAGGATGAATCGGAAAAACCACCGGCAAATCTAATTGTGTGAAACTTTCGAGTATAGTACTTAAACGGTGATGATCATCTGTATTACTGGGTCGATGGATAGTCGCAAGGTAAAAGTTGTTGGGACTTAATTGATACAAAGCTAAAACATCAGAAGTATGCTTTGCTTTAGCCTCATAACTCAAGATAGCATCCTTCATCACATCGCCAACTAAGTGCACTCCTTGAGAAATTCCCTCGGATTGGAGACATTGAACTGCCGACTGTGTGGGAGCAAAGAGCAATTGTGAAAGATGGTCAGTCACAACCCGATTAACTTCTTCTGGCATTTCCCGATTAAAACTTCGCAGTCCTGCTTCTATATGAGCCAGTGGAATGTGCAGCTTAGCTGCAACCAGCGCACCTGCTAATGTTGAGTTAGTATCTCCATAAACACATACCCAGTCAGGAGGTTCTTTGAGGAGAATTGACTCTATTTTCTCCATCATTCTACCTGTCATTGCTCCATGATTCAGGCTATGAATGTTTAAGTGATATTGGGGCTGAGGTAAGTCTAAATCTTGGAAAAAGATGTCGGACATCAATGAATCAAAGTGCTGCCCTGTATGGATAATAATTTCATTAATTCCGGCATTGCTAAAAGCACAACTGACTACAGATGCTTTAATAAATTGTGGTCTTGCACCCAATATAGTAACGATTTTCATCTCTTCATTTTTCGATTTTATATGTTAATGCTGGGGCGGGTTTCTGTTGAAGCGATCGCCGAATAATAAGGCGATAAATATACTTTAAGTGACCCCGAATCACTCTGACTACACGTAGCTTGGACTGCCCATACACTCGGTTACTTAATTCCGTTGGATACTCTACCACTTTATATCCAAGCAACATTGCTTCTGCTACAACCTCTGCCAGACCGAGAAATCCTGGATACTTAGTTGGTACTGTTTCTAAGACCTCTCGACGGTATGCTCGGAACATACTTGTATAGGTATACAGCTTTTGCGGCAATACTAATCCATAAATCTGTGACAATCCTTTACTAAGAAATAAACGCCAACCAGGGATATTTCTCACCTTACCTTGTGGATGATATGGAGATGCTGTAACAATATCGACATTTCCCCGCATTAAATTCAGAACAGGAATAAGCTCCTGAGGATCGTAAGTGCAGTCGCTATCTATAGTACAGATAATCTTGCCTGTCGAGTACTTCAACCCGGTTTGTATTGCTGCTGAGAGTCCAAGGTTCTTCTGGTGACTGATTATTTGGGCTGACTGTCCAAAACTTTGCTGTAATTTCAAATACGTATCGTCAGTACTGCCATCGTCAACGATTAGGAGTTCGACTGACCTCGAGCAGCGTAGCTTCTCTAATACTGGAAGCAGTTTTTTCTTTAAGGATTCGATTCCTTGAGACTCATTAAAGCACGGAACGATAATGCTGACTGAATGCCTATTCTCTGTTTTTTCCAGACCCAAGGTTTGTAAGTGCATATTTTTAGCTATCTGATCAGGGTGAGTAGTTGTGGAATCGCGCATACACGCGAAGTAACCATCGCTATAACGGTACTCCGTTATAGCGTCGGCTTCTTGTTTCAAGTTGAGGATTTCCAAAGGAAATTTGTTCCAAGAAACATGAGATGTCTGACGAAGCCCATACAGGCTTTCAAACAACCCAAGACTCGGATATCTTTTTCCCCATGACTGCCATCGTGCGATCTAAAGGGCAGTTCGATTGATATCGAAAATTTTTTTGATGACAGCGAGAAGTCCTGTTTTAAGGTAATGCACTCCTAGTGTCTAGGCGAGGATGGCTCAAGCCTTCTGTTTTGATTATTGTAACACAAAGATTGGTAATTCTTCGGAGGACATCTCTGCCCTTCTACCGCTATGCGCCAAATTTGGTTAGAGATCAATTACGGTTAACGTCGAAGATCGCGTTATTACTCGCATTAGATGGTGATGAGCCACCAGCGTAGTTTTAAGAAAAATGGAAGTATCTCTTTCTTTGACTTTAAAAACGAGTAAACGTAATCTTTGCCGCATTGAATTTGCTCAGCAGCGTCATCTCTCCGGTGTTCACATTCACAATGTACAGAGAATTAGTTGCTTCGTATTTGGGGTTAGCAATCGCATACAGTTGATCTGATGGAGAGAAAGCTAAACCTAACAAGTCATTTGTTAAAGGCTGGTTGTCTAATCTCAATTCCGGTAGGTTGATAATTTGTTTGTTGTTCAGGTCTAGCTGCACCAAACTTGTGCTACCTTCCTGAGGGACAGTGGTAGCGATAATTGTTCCATCCGAGCGTTGGGTAAGATTACTGAACCGTGCGCCCGTTTGCAGGTCTGGTAGACCCAACTTCTCGCCAAAAGTTACTACGCCTGTATTGGAGTCAATAATTGCCAAACTAAAAGGCGGAGTCCCTTGATTTAAACTAACTAAACTAAGGATCTGGCCGTCTTTGGTTGCCAGCAGACTTTCAAGCGTACTTCGATTATTTTGGAATCCTGATACATTCAAAGCTCTTTTAGCTTGAGAAGAATTAATATCAGTGAAGATGAGGTGACTGAAAACGCTCCCAACACTGGCAACAATGATTGTGCCATCGGATAGGCTAGTCAAACCAGTTAGCCGCTCATCTCTCCAGGTAGATACCGCGTTATTTGTAGGTCTGGATGTAATAACGTTGTCAACGGTTTGAGACACAACGTCTGAGAGCAATTTCTCTACACCAGTCGCCAAGTCTAAAGATACCAGGGTTATTTCTGGGGTATTGTTGGCTGCATTGCTTGATGTCAGGTTTAAAAGTGAAGAAAGGTCTTTTTTGCTGCTTGAGGAAAGGCGCACCCCAACGATCTGCGGCGGCGGCTGTGCAACGGTCTTAGTCGCAAAATTTGCGATCGCTGCTGTGGTGACGCTGGCAAGAGCAAGTTGACCAAAACGTCGGCGTCTTATTCTCAGATTCATAACTTGTACTGTACTCCTTTATGACTTACGTCGGGTGGGTATGATTTACCACCCGCTTCATCATATTAAGGCACAATTACGTTGGTATAATTACGTTGGGATCTGGATTTAGGGGTTTAGCACCCATGCTTGCCAAGACGTTGACAGCAATTTGTTTAGCGCGAATATCTTCGCGTGGCGAAGTCACACCGTCGCTGTCCAGCCCCCACACCCACTGAATCGAGCCTGTCGAAAAGACTTTAGCACCGCTTGCCGCCGTGTAGCGAACTGCATTTGAGGAACGGGGATTGGCTGTAGAAGGAAAGCCATTTAGATCCGAGTCATCTTGGGTTTGCGATGTGGGAAATTGCGACTCGGCAAGAACAACTAGACCTGCGGGGGATGCGTTTGTGTTGAGTGCATCCCATTCAAAGCCCACCAACTTACTCAATGTATCACCGTCTTTCAAACCAGTGTTGGCGTAGTAGGGATCGCTACTGTTTTTGACCACGAAGTCAAACCCTGCGTAGACATCATCTTTATCACCAATGTACATCACTCCCAGCAACGCGCTTTCCGGTCGATTATTCAGAGAGCTGCGGAAGTTGTCTGTTGGCTCGGCAGCAGTGGCGGCATCTTTGTAACAGACCATAATTCGGTTGGGTGTCGAACCATTAGTGGCGTTCTCGAACCGCACTCGCCAGTAAGCTGAATTGCCACTGAAAAATCCTAAGTTGACTCCGGCATCGCGAGCTTGCTCAACATTATTGCGCTCTTCTAGCGACCAGTACTCGTCGTGACCTACCGACAAGAATACTTTGTGCTGAGAAAGCAAATTCGGGTTAGAGTGGACATCCAAGTTGGTGACGTAGGATACATCATACCCTTGGGACTCCAGCCACCGCGCCATATTGTACTCCCAACGCAGTAAGTTGTTGAACTCGTCAGTCTGAGTGGTTGTTTCTGAGAATGGTCGGTCGTAGGAAACCTTCAATGCCCTTTGACCGTCGATACTATTAAAACCGTACAAGCTGTAACCACCAGTGTTGCTATAAGCGTTGAAGGTGTTAAAGCTGCTCTGGAACAAGATATCAGACTTGCAGCTATCATCTCTGACGACAAACCACACCTGTGACTGCTTACCACTACTCTGGTCAATCAGCTTGCCAATGTACAGACCACTAGTCCAGTCAGCGCCAACCTGTAGGGTGTAGGAAGTTGACCAGTTACACTCGACGAGGTTAGTCATCAAGTCTGTAATTATACATGCATTCTGAGTGATTCCATTGATCTGACCGCTGGTGGTTACTAGTGTGCCTCCAGCGCCTCCGTAGTAACCTAAACGGTATACTTCGATGGTGAAATTTCCTGGCTGTGCCAGGGAAACGAAGATGGGCAGCGACCCGCCCTTATTGACACTAGTTGCTCCAGCATAGCCAGCAATCTCAGTTGAAGCCTGGTTAGCGATCTTCCAGTTTGTCGTGCCAGGTTTTTGGTTTTCCACAGAAATGGCATTAGACTGAGTAGGCGCAGTCGCTGTGGCGACGAATACTATGTCGCGGAAATAGTTGGTGTTTTGGTAGGAATTTGTTGGCAAAGAACCCGGACTACCGAAGACTCCATTGTTCCCGTCAGCGATCGTGCTGAGATCTCCGTTAACAACTGGGCTTGCCAATGCATTGTTGTAGGTAGCAGGGAAATAGCTATTGATGTTGACGGACACCACATAGGTCGTGTTGGCTTGAATGTCCAGTGGAGTGCTAAGATCCTGCTGCTGCCAACCGTCGGTTGTCTCATTCGAGAAAGTAACACTTGCCAGCACATCACCCGTTGATGACCAAATTGTGCCAACATGTGTCCCAGTTTCATTAGTGGCTTTCCAATAACGAATTGTGGTAATTTGACCTGCCTTAGCACTCTGAAACTTCAGACCCAATTCGTACGAGTTGTTATCAGTATCAGATGGAATATCTGGTGTCTGAGTTGTAAAGATGGTCTGGGTGGTCGTCTGATTTTGCGCGATTAATACTTGGTTGTGAGAAAGTGGGTTCATTGTCTTTGTAAAATTTTATACTACCTCATTTCAACTCATTAGGAGGACGAAGGCAGAAAAAAAGGTAAAAACTTTAAGTTAAGGCGTTGATCCCCCCAACCCACGCCAGTCGCCTACGGAGGGAAACCCTCCTCATGCGCGCTGGCTCCCCTTAAAAAGGGGGGCTTTTTCCCCCCTTTT
>CAZZYE010000443.1:0-6593 GCA_964658145.1 uncultured Stigonema sp. | reverse complement strand
CCCGAAAACTTCAGTGGATTTAACTACGTTCATTCCGGCCGTTGCAAATCGCTTGAAGGCTGCATCGGCTGCTTCGGTGTAGTCCACAATATCGGGAACCACAACGGGGGAAGTGCAATCTTCTAGCAGATAGACTTTTTTAGCTAAGTTGGGGTTTATGTGCTGAATTTCTGTTAGCAAATCATCAATTGTCCAAGCAACGCAGTGGCTTTTGGCTTGACCTGCAATCATCACAGCATCAAATTTTAAAAGTTGCTGAATCAACCGTGTGTTAATTTGGGCAATTGGATTTTTATCAAAACCTTCCAAAACTTCTGGACGCAAAATCGAGTAGTTTTCTGTTAAGGGATTATTACCTTTGATCTCAAATTGCGTCTGACTATCACGAGCAATGCAGTGGAAAAATATTGCTTCTTCCACAGCGGAAACCAAAGCATGACCGATACCTCCTAACATGGAATGATAAGACCAAACGGTGAGGGGATATTTGCCGTTTTGACTTAGCTGTTTAACGTAATGGTAAGCGTGTTTTTCTAGGAATTCGTAGTTGTAACCAAGACTGTAAGCAACGTTTGGGTTAACTTTCCAAATACCTTTTTCAATTTCTGCTGGGGTGATGTTGGTAGCAGATGGCGTGGGGTGTTCACCTGCAGCGTTAACCCAAAAGATCGGATGGAAAATTTGCATTGCTGTGTGGGTATCCATTGTCGGTATGATTGTAGTAATCACATTTAAGTTACGATAGATGAATTCACACAACCGTAGATTATCATCTATTGCTCCAGTACCAGATTTTCCACCAACAAATAGTTCAAATTCGGGGATGCAAAAGGTGTTTTGAACATCTATTAATAATAGGCAAATGCGGGTTTTATCTTCAGATGCTGGTTTAATATCGTGTTTTTTCGCCCATTTTTGAGCTTCATCTGCGCGTTGTTGGTAAGGTACGCGCCAGACTTCGCCTACTTTTTCGGGGTTAAAGTGCGGGGGAATGGGAGGAAGAGTTACTATTTGGGTGTTCATAATAAAATCTATAGCTTCTAGAAACCTTACAACGTACTACTGAGCGATCGGCAAGCGATAGAGGTAATGCTTGCCCTAAGATAGGTAAGGAGTAATGGAGGATGATCAAAAAGTATCTGGAGTCCTGACTGAGTAGGAGAAGAGGGCTGCTTAAGGATACTTGAGTGATGATGAAGGTTAGATTATAGTCTTAAAAGTCGTGGAATACTCTGATGACAATGAGCCATTTATTAATGAATTATAGAAAATATTTACACAAAAGTATTTCAAGAGTAGTTTTGCTCTAACACAATAGTCAATAAGACATATCTTCATCTATCAAAATTATTTTTGGGAATGTTGGAAAAACAAATTGCTCCGCTATAGTTAATTAAGCACTTAATTGTTTTTTTGAATAAACGTTTTTTCTTAAATGTATCAACCAGTAACTCTCTCTCTCTTCTCAGGTGCCGGTGGGCTTGATATCGGCTTTCATAAAGCTGGCTTTAAAATAGCTGCTTGTGTTGAAAAAGAAGAAATTTTTTGTAAAACTCTAGAAATGAATTTAGGTCGATATTCACAAGGCGATTGCCAAGTTTTGCAACGTGATATTCAAGAACTTAAAACGAGTGAAATCTTGGTTCCTCAATTTGACTTTATCATTGGTGGACCACCATGTCAAAGTTTTTCAGCAATTGGTAGACGTGCCG
This sequence comes from uncultured Stigonema sp., assembly GCA_964658145.1. Lineage (GTDB taxonomy): Bacteria > Cyanobacteriota > Cyanobacteriia > Cyanobacteriales > Nostocaceae > Stigonema. The sequence goes on along the minus strand of CAZZYE010000443.1, from coordinate 4,881 downwards.
GAGGTATAGATGGCATTAAAGATGAAAGAGGCAGTTTATTTGAGCATTATTGTCGGCTTCTTGAGTATTACAAACCGAAAGGATTTCTTTTTGAAAATGTTAGGGGAATCTTAGGTGCAAATAAGGGAAAAGATTGGCATATTATAACCAAAGCATTTGAAAGTATAGGATACAAACTTTACTATCGTGTTCTTGATTGTGCGGATTATGGAGTTCCCCAACATAGAGAACGCTTAATTATGGTTGGGATACAGAATGGTAAGTTCAGGTTTCCTAGACCAACACATGGTTCAGACTCACCTAATCATCATACTCATATCAGCGCATTAGAAGCCATAGCTGATCTTCAAGACTCCTCAGAACCAGAACATCAACATTTAGGGAAATATGGCCACCTTTTATCGGAAGTGCCTCCAGGAATGAATTATCACTATTTTACGAAAGAAATGGGATATCCAAACCCAATCTTTGCTTGGCGTTCCAGATTTTCTGACTTTCTATATAAGGCTGATCCGAATAAACCCGTGCGGACAATAGTAGCACAGCTTGGTGCATACTCAGGTCCTTTTCACTGGAAAAACCGAAAGTTTACTTTACAAGAATTCAAGCGTTTACAAACCTTTCCAGATGATTATGAATTTGCTGGCAGTTCTAACACAGCTCTTAAGCAGATAGGTAACTCTGTGCCACCTGTATTTGCGGAAAAATTAGCAAGATCTGCTTTACAACAAGTATTTGCGATTGATTTAGGCATAGATCTACTTGATGAAAACGAGCAACTATCTTTTGATTCTCGAAAGTCAAAACGAGCAAAATCTACACGAGTTAATCGCCTTATTAATACTGAATGTGTCCAATTAAATTTATTAGAATCTATACTGCCGGAAAATTGTGCAATAAGTAAAAACCAAGTTTTGCCAAATTCAGTCAAGTACAATGATACTATTCTTTTTCACTATTCATCTCCAAAACGCAGAACTCAGATAACACAGCTTACTCTTCCTGAAACTGGAAGTATTTATAAATTCCACTTTCAGCGGACTGAGGAAATATGTTCAATTTATGTATCACGTTACGAAAATGGACTTTTTATAGATACGCCTTTGTTACAGTATCAGGTTAAATTTCATTATCCAATTGGCGATGGTCTTAGAAAGATTATCTGTACACTCTTATCAGACTCTGCTCAAGATCTACCAATAGCTTGGGATGGAATTGAGCATTGTTTGAGTCGCAGTTCAGGATATCAGACGATGATGGATGTTTATGGACATTTTACAGAGCCACATCCAATTTTTTCCCTTAATTTGGATGTTTTGGTAAAAGAGTCTTCATTTCTCACCAGATTTGCTAAAGAATTTAGCAGATTTGAATCTACTAAAGAAGTCCTACCAGAAAAATTTTTAAAAAGTATTTATACTTCAAATGAAAGTTTTGACTTAGCTAAAGTTGTTACTGAATTGAGAGAATTACGTTTCGATGTTCGAGTACATGAAACGAATAAAACAATTCCACAGGGATACTTTCGCTGCTGTTACCCATTCACAACTAATATCAATAAGCAGGTGTCTGTAAAGTGGAAAAGTCAAGTCAAAGATAGTTAAGAAAAGTTATATGTCAGAACAAAGTCAATATAGTATCATTTTATCTCAGGCATTTAATCAAGCCCAGGCAATAGTCAACTCTAAAAATGTAAATGAGGCAATAGGCAATTATACACAACAGCATTCCTCTCTCAATCATCCATTGAAAATAGAACAAAATGGAATTGAGGATATCCTTGGTAAAACTGTTGCTGAAGGAATAGAAATTATCATCAATAACTTTAACCAGAATAAATATCTGTATAGTATCCTAATTACAAGTCTAGTAGAAAAAATAGTACATCTAAATCAGGATATTCGTTATGCTCAAACAGAAATGGCAGGGGGTTATTCCAATCGTTCAACCGATCAAATTCATGTGACTCCTTTTTTAAAACGTCATGGGCTAACAGCTTGTGCTGCAAGTGGTGCTGAAAGTGGTAGGAATTTTGAAAGACCTTACCCTTACACTCTGGGATATGTAGGAAAACCTCGTGGTAAGGATAACAGAGAAGCATTTCTAGGTATATTACACGCTGTTCAAAAGGAGGGTGTTGATCCATTCCCTTGCATTGTTTTGCTTATGACATGGGATCTGAAAAATAAGCAGCAGGTGATTTATGAATATCCTCAACCACAAGGACTTACAATACAACAAATTTTTGATGCAGTGATTGAACATCATCAAAAAGCGAAAGGAAATGGACGTGCGAGGCTTCCTGTACTAGCTATCCAGGCTGTCTATAAATGCCGAACCAGTTCTTGAAAAATTACACTGAACAGATACAAACTGATTTAGATGTGAAGGATGAACACAGGAAACTTTGGGCTGATATTTTAGATACAAGCGAAAATTAAAAACTACTTGAAATTTATTCAAACGGTGTACTAGTAAGATTTCGTAAGTTAAAAAATCATCAACGGATACGTTAGTAAATATCACCATAGCCAGTTACCTTGCAGAAGATCGGCAAGAGTTCTTGCTCCTCTACTATTTAGGTAGCGATCGCTATAAAAAATACTTGTAACTATACCTCCTGTTAAAATCCGTTTTAGAATACTTAAGTAAATTAACTTACAATAACGTGACTAAAATCTATTGGTTGGATATTTTTGCAGAGTCAGGCATCTACAATAGATTAATTGAGTATTGGTAGGCAAAAATAAGGATACTGAGCGGATGAGTACTAAACCTAAGGTTTTCATTGACGGTGAATTGGGAACCACAGGGCTGCAGATTTACTCGCGCCTCAACCAGAGGGACGATATCGAGTTGGTTAGCATTGAGGTATCTAAGCGCAAGGATTCATCGGAGCGAGCAAAAGCGATCAATGCTGTTGATGTTGCCATTCTCTGTCTACATGATGATGCGGCATTGGAAGCTGTCAGCTTGATCGGCAGCCCTACAGTTAAAATCCTCGATGCTAGTACTGCCCATCGAACGGCTGAGGGCTGGGTATACGGCTTCCCTGAACTAAATCCGGGACAGCGAGAGAAAATTGCCAGTGCCCAGTTTGTCAGCAATCCGGGTTGTTATCCCACAGGATTTTTGGCTTGTGTCCGTCCGTTGATAGCCAAGGGCATCCTTCCTAGTCACTTTCCGATGACCGTTAATGCGGTGTCGGGCTACTCTGGCGGTGGAAAGAAGCTCATTGAGCAGTACCATACTTTCCATGAAAAGGATGCTGGAGGAAAGTCGCTTTATCCTTATAGCATCTATGGGCTGGAGTTTGGACACAAGCACGTCAAGGAAATGCAGCAGCATTCGGGTTTAGCTTCGCCACCGCTGTTTGTACCAGCGGTAGGGGATTTTGAGATGGGGATGCTGGTACAGGTGCCTCTACCGCTATGGACGTTGGAGAATCCGCCAACAGGTGAGGTGATTCATGAAGCGATCGCCGACTACTACCAAGGTGAAGCATTTGTGCAGGTTGCTCCTCAAGATACCAACTTTCTACGAGACAGCAAGTTCTTGGATGTGATGGCGATGAACGGCACCAATGTTGTTCAGGTTTTTGTATTTGCCAATGACGCTACCCACGAAGCCCTGTTAGTTGCTCGCCTTGACAACTTAGGCAAAGGCGCAAGTGGTGCCGCAGTACAAAACTTGAACATCATGCTGGGCTTTCCAGAGGAGTTGGGATTGTAATTATGTCAAAGGTAGTTTCACTTTGTTTGTTACCATGACTAGACAGCGCTTACCTCAGTAAACATCATCATGGGAACCTAACGTCAGCAAAGAAATAGCTAGTTCCCCAGAATCGGGATTCGGAACAAACTCAAATAGTATCCTGTTGCTGTAGTCGGTTGAACAAGCCCATGCACCGAACAAATCCCCTTTTAATTTGTGAGTATGCAAGCTAGAGTGAAACGCATCCTCAGTCATTTGTTGTAATGTTTGTTCAACTAGAAAGCGCAATTGAGGATTTCGGCGGGTTAAACGCTTAAAATCTCGAATAAATCCTTTATCCAAAGCAGTTGCATCAATTGTCCAACTCTGCCATTAAATCAGCAACGGTTCCACTACGTACCTCCCCTTTAGCATAGGCTTCACGAGCTTCTGCAACCGCTTTTATTAATTCATCCCGTCGCTGTTGTTTAAGGCGATGCTGGATAATATCCACAATAATAGCCTGATCTTCTGGATCAAGTGCTTCTATCGCCTCGATCACTTTCTGGAATGTCGATGTTTTTTCTATCATGCTCGTCGCTCAATCTGGTGATAAGTCTACTTTAGCTAGTAGTGTGAGCGATCGCCATGTTACTCTAATGTAGGTCTACAACAGCAATACGATCGCTATTCAGTCTTGTACCAACAAGGGGTTCATTTTTCACCCCAACAATCGCTGCCGTTCAGCTATTCGCTACTGATAAGATTTCGTAAGTTTCCAGCTTTGAGCATGATTACCAAATGCTCAATCCGCTCACACTCATCAAGTTCCACACGCTCTTGCTCTGTAATTTCCCCAGCTAGACTGCGTTCAATAAGAGTCCGTAGGCGCTGCTGCATTTCAGGCGTGGGATTAAAGGCGGCGATTTCTTCTGGTGTGGGGTTACTGGCAAGAAAATTCAAGATGTAGCGGTAGATGTGGGCTGGTAGTGGTGGCTGTTGGAGACTGAGGGTAAGTAGTTCGGGGAGGCGATCGCCTACTTGCGCCAGTTGCTGAGAAAATTCCTCCGGAATTTCTATTGTCATTTTCGGCACGGTGCAACCTCCAAAGGGTATTCTTTACCTAATTGTACTCTGACTTTTCACGGGATGTGGAAAGGGGGGAAGGGTTCGCGAGTGTAAGTGGCG